>NZ_JH556652.1:0-449 GCF_000179595.2 Acetivibrio cellulolyticus CD2
ATAAGTGACGGTACCACCTTTATAATATTCTGATTTGAAACTACATTATATTTTAACACTCTTCTTACTTCGCATCTATTATATATTAAATAATAGTTAAGAAAAATAATAAGACAGATAAAATAACCTCATTTAAGATAAAAGCAGAATAATTTAAAGTCCCTAGTATTACAAGAATTTTAAAAGTCTAAATTTTAGAAGATAGTCGTACTAAAAAGTATAATTATGAATTTTTGGTTGTGATTAAACATCATGGTAAATAGTAATAATAATGGTAATTTTTACAATATATGATATAAATATTTCCAAAAATTAGGATGATTTATAAGAGGAAACGAGAAACAGCACACAATTTAATGAAAAAAGTAAAAAATAGGAAGTAATAGGCGCAGAAAGCTATTTTAGTTTAACGCGATGTTTCTACATATAATCGATCTAAATATTTTACC
>NZ_JH556652.1:549-843 GCF_000179595.2 Acetivibrio cellulolyticus CD2
TATAACTATACTTTACTCCTGGAGGAATAGGAAAGGTAACAGTATTTCCGTTATATGTGTACAAATCATTTTCTCCATCATATGAAGACCAAGAACCAGCGTAATATGTATCGTTTGTATTTGTTAAACATTCTTGACCAGCAAACATAATCATCGGCAGCATACAAGCTATTAGTAAAACAAAAATAAAAGAATCAAAGGAATTAAAAAGGAAGTGAGTATATTAGTTATTTTTTCTTTATTATATTCTTCATTAGTTTAATCCTCTTGTTTTGGCAAATTGGTCTATTTCAC
>NZ_JH556652.1:943-18207 GCF_000179595.2 Acetivibrio cellulolyticus CD2
ACTTTTAAGACTTAATGTAGAAAGTATGATTCCCAAAATAGTAAAGAGTAGTGAAAACACAAAACATATATTCCATAAGTTTTTATCCAGCTTTGATTTATCAGCCTTGGAGTAAGGAAAACCCATTCACCCATCCAAGCAGAGACAGTATTATATAAGCCTTCAAACATTCAGTAAATTCTTCTTCCGTCAATATACCTTCACTCTTAAGTTTAGCAAGCTCTCTTATTTGATCTGGGATACTTGTCGATTTACTTTCGTTTACAACTCTATTTAAAATATTATTGGTCTTGATTGTGTTTACAATATCGAACGATTTTTCTGGAATTAATTCATTAAAGATGCTATAATCATTGAAATCAAAAAACATAGAATTCTTTATATTATTATCATCAAAGAAGTTAAGGAAGGTCTCTCTATTATCATGTGCGATCAACTCAGATTTAATAGGATCTAACTTCTTTCTGCTTCCTATAATAGCGCCTGCTTCTCCTGCAATAACACCACCAATCACAGCCCCTTTTATTGAGCTTCCGCCACCACCGCCACCAGTAATCTTATTCTCATGAACTATTTCACCTCTTGTTGCATAGTACTCAATTTTATCAAGAAGAATTGTATATAGTTTCAATTTATCTTTCTCATGAACTTTTATTTTTTCTGTCGGAAAGAAATGTAATCTTCCGTTATTAATCCATATATAGTTATAATATCGTAAAATGTCCGCATGACCATTTTTGTATCTTACCACAAGAGCGTTGCTGGGAACATTATATTTATTCTTTGCTGCAAAATAATCTTTTTTGAAAGATTCTGCTATCAGGTTTTCTTCCTGGTTATTAAATTCTGTTATTTTTTGCGACGATTTATTAAATATAATGAGTCCTGTAATAAATAAAGGAATTGTGCAAAGCACAAATAAAACAGAAATTTTAGCAGCAATGCTGCCCTCTTCGAAGTTAAAAGTTATCACCATTCCAATAATAAAAGCAATAATGCTGCTAATAGATACTATACACCCTGCATTTTCGCTTTTAGTTGCTTTTATATATTCTTCTGTATCGCGGATATTAGAATTAATAACTTCCGATTCTTTTAGTGAAGCTCCACATTTTATGCATGATCGAGCGTTTAACAGGTTTTCTTCATTACATTTTAAACAGTTTTTAACTGCCATTTTTCAACCCCCTTAATTTTTTAAATTAATATTTACGATTTTTATAAGTGACGGTACCACCTTTATAATATTCTGATTTGAAACTACATTATATTTTAACACTCTTCTTACTTCGCATCTATTATATATTAAATAATAGTTAAGAAAAAATAATAAGACAGATAAAATAACCTCATTTAAGATAAAAGCAGAATAATTTAAAGTCCCTAGTATTACAAGAATTTTTAAAAGTCTAAATTTTAGAAGATAGTCGTCTAAAAAGTATAATTATGAATTTTTGGTTGTGATTAAACATCATGGTAAATAGTAATAATAATGGTAATTTTTACAATATATGATATAAATATTTCCAAAAAATTAGGATGATTTATAAGAGGAAACGAGAAACAGCACACAATTTAATGAAAAAAAGTAAAAAAATGGAAGTAATAGGCGCAGAAAGCTATTTTAGTTTAACGCGATGTTTCTACATATAATCGATCTAAATATTTTACCCTGAGCTGTTGCTTGATTAAGATACTTAATACAATCAAAGAATTTATCTTTATACTGATTTAATAATTGAGCAAGATCTGCTAGTGCCTTTGGAGTATATATGATTCTTTTCTTATTAAGTATATTACGAACTTGATTTTTTGCTTTCTTATTGTGGCCTAGCCGTGATGTACCGGAATATTGTATCTTAAGCTTAACCTGGAATTGATAATATAAATCACCGGTTAATTCATTTTCAAGACAGTTTTCAATTACATAGAACCAGTCATAACCGCTAAGTTGCCTTAGAACTACATATAACTTTTCAGGTCTGTTAAGACCGAGTATGCTTTGAAGAGTTTTAGCATTAAATGTTTTATATTCACTTTTGGTACCGCACAACAGGAAATAGATTACTAGTCTTTTGACTTGCACCGGAGCTGACTGGTATTGGTATTCATGAATGAAATTTGGAAGTTCGACATAGTTATTTTCATGAAAATCTAATTCACCATTAGAATTAACAAAGCTGTTTTCAATTAATATTGTATCTTTAGTGTTTTCATCTATTGCATAGAATCCTTTTTCAGAAAGAGATTTTATACAATTATAGTGAGTGCTTTCAGCCATATGTCCTTCAAATTTTACTTCTTTGCGATTGACTCCGCCTTGAACGGTTCCATCATTCTCCTGATATTGCATATAAGTAGTAACATGGTCTATTTCTTTTTTTGAAAGCTTTTCTTGTATAATTTTTTTCATCAGCTTAATTGTTGCTTTAGCCATTTATTTACCTCCTTTCCTTCAATAAATATAGTGTAAAATTTATATTTCTGTACTTTCAAGTAAAAATGAACCCCTTGCTCTCAACCTTATATTAAAACGATATAAAAATCGCTCTTGATAAAAATAAATAAAGTGCATATAATATTACTAAATGGCAATATAATGCCCGAGTAATGCCCGAGGCTTATGTTATTGTTTCTTTAAAATAGCTGCCAACTACTAAAAGAACCACATAAACCAATTAAATTTAACCTGAGGCAAGGTTATATAATTTAAAATTTTTTTGTTACAATAAAAAGCTATAAAGCTTTTTTTTGTTTATCACATCCTTTCATAAGTACTTAAAAAATATATATAAAAACATATAAAAAACTTCTTCATGCGAATATGAAGAAGTTTTAACTTCTGGTTACTCAAAAATTCTAAAAATATATCGTTAATACTTGTAAATTTCGAAGAAATTGTATATAATATAACTAACGATATATTTTTAGAATTTTTGAGGCGGGTTGTTATCTCGGTTACTTTGGTTGGTATTGGAGATTCAGCCCGTTTCTTCATGTCCACAAATATATTAAAATTTCATAATTTTTGCTATTTTTTATTCTAATTTTACCACAACGATTTATTTTTTCAACTTATATTTTTATTTTCCCACATTTGGTATGTATTTATGAAAGATTTTCATTGAATGTTAAATTCCTAAAATATTTTTTAAAGTTAGCATTCTATCAACATAGTCTTCAGGGGTTAGTTTTAATGCTTCTCCATTTTTTGATGATTTACGCATTTCTATTACATAGCTCATGGTTCCGTGTTTATCTCTAAATCCTAATTCGTTGAGAAGTTCTTTGTTTTTATTAAAGGCATCAATATATTTTCTTCGCTTACTATTTTTTGCATCAGAACGAGAACGAGTGAAACATTCGAAACGTATGCAAAAATCTCTTGATAAAATATTAATAAGTAAACAAATGGGTGCATCATTACTTGGCGGATTATTTTTATTAACGTGAATGTACAATTCAAAGTTTGGGGCAGAATTGTCATCATAAGATTTATATGGATTTTTAGTACTAAAATCTTCACATGCGATGCCCTTATCCTTTAAAATTTTTTTATTTTTTCAAAATAAGAATTTCTTATTGTTAAATCTTCAGTCGGCACATTTACTGCTTTTCTAAGTGTATCTAATGCCCATATATTTAAAGATTTTCCTTCAGCATATGCTTTATTTATAAATATTTGTTTTAAATCTTCTCCCACACTTAGCTTTAAAGTAAGTTCATCCATAAAGACCTCTCCTAACTTTGAATTAATTAATATGAAAAAATTATATACTATAAATTCAATCGATGTCAACAAAAAAAAGATATTACCGATAAATAGAGGTATACCTCGATTACTAAACGGATTATATTGCTGTTAGCTCTTCGATTAGATACTTAATATTTTTTATCATTTCCGCTTTATCATTTTGCGATAGATTTTTAAATGATTCTAAAAGCTTAGACCTTAAAGACTGTATTAAAATTGAAACTTCAGTTTTATTGTTTTCGATAGTGTTTGATTTAGCTAGTGGGCAGCTAATATTTATAGGTACTGTTGTATTTAATATGCTGCTGTCGCCAGCTTTTAGTTTTTCCAATACATTCTTTTGAGCATCTTTATCAAGGCGTGATATCTCAATTGCCTTGGCAAACCCTATATTATTTTCTTTAATTTGTTCTTTCAGGTCTGGAATTATATCTTTTGCTATTTTTATTTCGTTTTGTATGGTTCTTTGTGATTGATTAGTTTTTTCAGCAATGAACTCTGTGAAGGGTTTAACCTTAAGACCATCACAATTATTTGATATTGTATTAGTATTATTTAGTTCATCGTAGATTTCTTTTTTTCGCATAAGATATATACCACGATCCAAATAGTGAAAATCAGAACGTACAAGGTTCTCATCTAATTCCGCAAGCTCTTCCCTAAGTATATCGTCGTGATCTAAATATTCGAATTTTATTTCTTCAAGATTCAGAAGCTTATGAGCCTCCAACCGATTTAAACCAGCTAAAAGTTCATTTCTTTTATTTAAGACTATTGGTTGCAACAGGCCTAATAATTTTATACTTTGTGCCAGTTCTTCGACTTTTTTAGGATCAGCTTTCCTGAGCCGGTCTTTAATTATTATATCTTTGATTTTTATAACCAATATTACCACCACCACTTTTATAGTAATCGTTTTCAATGCTTGAAATATATAGATCTTCTCTCTTTTCAGAAATATAAGCTTGCTGGACTATAGATTTTACAAAATCACTTATACATTCAATAAATAGGTTGGAGTACATTTTTCCATGTTCGATTAATTTAAGAGCTTGCTCCCACTTTCCTGTCATTTCTGCTGATTTTAATTCTGCAGGAACAATTTCGATAAGATCCATTCCCTTTTGTGTAGCTTTAAGGAAACCTTTAGATCGCTGAACATAACCATTTTGAATAAGTTTTTCAATTATGGCAGCTCTTGTTGCAGAGGTTCCCAATCCGGATCCGTTCAATGCATCTTTAATATCTTTATCATTGATATTCCTCCCTATGTTCTCCATGGCAGATACCAATGTTCCGTCTGTGTAGTAAGAAGGTGGCCGTGTTGAGTTCTTAGTAGCTTTTGAATTTGTAACTTTAAGTTTATCGCCAATTTTTACATCAGGAAGAGCTGCAGTATCATTTTTATTTTCTTCTGGATCAGAGAAACATTCCATCCAACCAAGCTGATTTATGGTTTTACCCCTTGACGAAAACTTTTCGTTTTCAATATCTACAGTTATAGTCTTAATAGTGTATTGATAATCAGGGTAGAATACTGATAGAAACCGTCTTGCAATCAGATCGTAGATATTAGCCTCATCATCATCAAGACTTTTAGGAACTATTAGATCAGGTATTATTGCATGATGATCAGTTATTTTTGTATTATCAACAACTCTTTTTGACAATGGAAGCTTTGGAAGGCTCATTATATAATCGGCCATTTTTTGATATTCCGAATTATTTGATAGCAACTTAATCCTTTCGGGGATCGTATCTGCAATATCTTCAGATAAGTGGCAGCTGTCAGTACGTGGATATGTAACATGTTTTTTTTCATATAATCCCTGAACGATCCCTAAAGTTTCCTGAGCTGTTAAACCAAATTTTTTGCTTGCATCCTTTTGTAAATTTGTAAGATCATATAAAAGCGGAGGACCCTCCTCAATCTTATTTGTATCAATATTTTCAATAGTACCTTGTTGACTTTTAATTTTGTCTGCGATGGTCTTAGCTTCTGATTCTGCATAAAGCCTTGTTTCCTTGGTATCTGGATTAAACCATTTACCGCTAAAACTTTCGTAGTAAGCTGTAACTTCCCAATATTCCGTGCTTTTGAATGAGTTAATTTCTTTTTGCCTACATACAATTAACCCGAGAGTAGGGGTTTGTACTCGACCAATTGGAAGTTTTACACCTTTATACTTAATAGAATATGCGCGTGTAGCATTAATTCCTACCAACCAATCGGCAAAGGACCTACTTAATGCAGACTGATATAAATTATCGTAATAACTACCATCTCTGAGATTATTTAAACCGTTGACTATTGCTTGATCTGTTAAACTTGATATCCAGAGCCTTTGAAATGGCTTTTTGCATTCCGCCATTTGATATATCAGCCTGAAGATTAACTCACCTTCTCGACCTGAGTCTGTAGCACATATTAGTGCATCGATGCCAGGATCATTCATCAAACTTTTAAGTAAGTTGAAGCGATCAATTTCATATGAAATAGGTTTTATTTGTATTTCAGATGGTATAATGGGAAGAGTTTCGAAGCTCCATTTTTTCCAGGCCTTATTATATTCATTAGGATCGCACAATTCTATAAGATGACCTTTAGCCCAGGTTATAACATATTCATTACCAACAATATACCCATTACACTTCTTGGTGCAGTTAGTTATTTTTGCGATATCATAAGCAACTGATGATTTCTCGGCAATGATGAGAATTTTCCCCATATAATCACATCCTTTTTTATATTTTGGGGTATTATCAAGAAGGTATTATCAATAGAAATATCACCTACATAATAGTGGGCTTTAAGGTTCTGATAATACCCTTTTGATAATACCTTTGATAATTTAGGCTATTCGGATTATAGTGTTGAAAACAACATTTCAATTGGAAATTATTTTTATTTTCAGAATAGCCTTAAGTTTATATTTACTTGAATTATGTGCATTATTCTTGACTACACTTTTTATAAAGGAAATCGCTCATGTAATTCTTCATGCCGTGGAAATCATCACATTCATATACACCTATCTTCTGAAACCCACTACGATAGTGAAGTTTTTGTGAAGGAATATTACGGACAGAAACATGTGCGTAGAAATCATGTTTCTGGAACTCACTGAAAAGTCTCTTGTACAAAACCATTCCTACTCCCCTGCCTTGGAATTGTTTATTTACTGCACATTGCTTGATATAAATAATTAAAGGTTCCTTAAAACTTTTATTTATTATCATTCTACTTTCTACCATATCCTGATGAACTCCAAATTCTAAGGATGCATATGCAAGTGGTCGTCCATGTAACCCGTCAGAAATCACATAAACATTATCAATATTTGCTTCGTTAGGAGCTGATTCAGTACATCCAAGATAACCACCATTTGAGATCGAATTTTCTTCAAATATTCCCTTCAATTCCAATAAATCACCAAACTTATTGTTATTTGCTTTTCTAAATAGTAACCTTGCTAAAAAGTAGTCACTGTCAATATCCTCAACGTTTTCTGCATATAATACTGTTGGTTTGTCACTATGAAAATAAGACTCTACTTTATTGAAATAACTTATAGTACCTACGTAACCTTGTGGAAAGTCATTTATGTTAGCCCCTGATTCATTTATACTATCCAGTAAGTAGGTATTACTAGTCATATGTTTTTGACCTATTAATACCTTGTACACTGCATCTGGTGTAATATTATCCTGTGTTTTCAATATTTCCAATAATCTTTCAACTTGGTCTTTATTATGAATGGCACAACGTAACTTTTGCTCTAAAATCTTTGAAAACCGTAATTTCACATCTATATCTTTTATAAAGTCTGACCAATAACTGACTGTTGTTATTATAGTATTATCAAATATTCTACTCACTTTTTAAACCCTCACTTTCTTGATTAACTATGTAGTAGATACCCCAAGGGAAAATACTAACCGAAACCGCTATAAGAGAATGCATTATAAAATCGTAAGAAAATATGTTGAAAGAAAAGAATGGTCTAAGGCAGATAAAAACAACATTTACGATAACTAAACCAATCAAAAAAGCTATAATATTGCTCCGTGACAGCTTTTTCATAAAAACTCCTCCTTTTGTATTCTTATTAAAATCTATTTTTGAGTATCATTTTTTGATAATTTACATTATATTTTGATAATGTATTGTTAAAGTTGAATATAGAATTCATAGTCATATTTTTTTAAGTGCTCAAGTATTTGATCTTCATCAGCACAAATTTCCATTCCTTTATTTTGTTCTGAGGATTCTTTTACCCAGCCTGAGCTCTCTAAAGTAGATAAGGCCTTAATAAGGTTATTTACATTCATTTTTATTTCTTTAGCCATTTTTAGTTTCCCAGGTAGGTAGATGTTACCTTGTGTGTATTGACGTGCAATTTGGCTTTTTACCTTTATTAGCCCATCATCATCATAACTTTTATCATCGGTATCTTCTTTAATTTCTCCAGGGGAATCTGAAAACTCATCTAAGTTAATAGGCTCATTTTCAGCAGCAGGAGATTTGTTTTTCCACCATTCAACTATATTTTCAATCTGGTTTTCATTAATAAACGCTGATTTAAATCTTATAGGTTTTCGTATTTCTGTAGTTAATAGTAGTCCATCACCTTTCCCAAGTAATTTTTCTGCACCATTACAATCCAATATGACTCTTGAATTATTTGAATCCGCAACTGCAAAGGCAATTCTGCTAGGAATATTCGTTTTAATTGTGCCGGTTATTACATCAACAGAAGGTCTTTGGGTTCCAACTATCAAATGAATGCCGGCAGCTCGTGCCATTTGTCCAAGACGTTGTATTGATTCTTCTATGGGGTTTTCTTTATCAGATTGAATCATAAGGTCTGCAAGTTCATCAATTATGATTACTATAGAAAACATATGGCAGGCTTTCCCTACTTTGTTATTATAAGATTCAATATTTCGAACTCCTTCGGATGCAAATTTGCGGTACCGCTGCTCCATTTCCCCGACTGCCCACGAAAGCATTCTGTTTGCTGCTTTAACATCAGTTACAGCTGGAGCAAGAAGATGAGGTATTCCATTATAGTTAGATAGTTCCACTACCTTTGGGTCAATAAATATAAATTTAACCTCATCAGGTGTTGCATTAAACAAGATGCTTGCAATAATGCCATTAAGGCATACGCTTTTACCTGACCCGGTAGCTCCTGCGATTAATAGGTGTGGAGTTTTATTTATGCATAAAGTTTGCAGTTCTCCGATTGCAGTTTGACCAAGTATTACTTCTAATGGATTATTACTTTTTTGCTTATTAAAAGCTCGAATACAATCCATATAGGCTACATCATTTGGTACAGGGTTGGGAATCTCAATTATAAGGCCTTGTTCTGACGGTATAATTAATATGGAATTTACCTGAAGAAACATGCAAATTTCTTTTTCTATCGCTGTTATCTTCGATACTCTTCCTTGTGCAGACATGCCAAGTGTGAACCTTGTTATAACAGGACCGATTTCTACTTTTTTAACTGTCAAAAAAGAAATATCAAATTCAGAAAAACACATTTTTAGTTTAGAGGTTAAAGCCTGTGCTTGAGCATTTAAATCAACGGAGGAATTATTTGATATGTTGGTAGCCTCATTTTTTAAAATGCTCAAAGGTGGACAGCCTTTTTTTAGGCATATATCAGTATTTTTTTCAAAGTTTAATGGTGCGGATGCTTTTTTGACCGAATTATTCGAAGTAATATTTATCTTCGGAGGAAACTTTAGAAGAGTATTGTTTCCTGAATGGTTGAGTCTAATGATTACCCTAACTGTAAAATAAATGACTATAGCAATAATAAATATTAAAACCCAAGTACTTGAAAACTTTATATAATAGCTTAAAAATTCAGATTTTAAAATACCTGTCTTATCTTTTAAAATCAGGATTTTTACCAGTTTAAGTTTTTTAGCTAGACCCATTATAGTACCTAACAAAGTTATTATTACAAATCCCAATACAGCCATTTTAGAAAGTTGTTTAAAGTAATCACCGGCATTGACTTTTTCATCCCCAGTAGATGAAACTGTTGCTTTACTTGTATCAATTATAATTGTAATAAGAAAAGCAGCTAAATATAATATAGCTGAAGCTTTAATAAAATCAATCATATAAATTCCCCTTTCTGATATTTGTTAGTCGAAATAGCCAATATTCTTTTCCAAATTAGAAAAGTTCTTTGAAACACCCTTCCACCAGTTTTTATCTTCTGCGTATCCGTGACCGTCTCTATTTATCCATTTGATAACATCCTCAGTAGCCGGACAATTTTTACTTAAACGTAATATTGTTTTAGCAGCACCTTTAGCAGATGTTTCTATTCCTGGATTATAGGTTTGCCATGAGCCAGGTATTCCAGAACCAGGCTTGGTGACATTGAAAGGATTATTAGCTATTTTTTGTGCTCTGGGGTTAGTCCTAGGAACATACGATTGTTCCTGCCCTACAACGGCAAACATAAGAAATGGATTTAAATCGCTATCTTTAGCAACTCCTATAATTGTAGAAAAATAGGGTTCTTCGCTTAACTTGGAGTTCCTTTTCTTATCAAGCCACTCCTGAAGCTTTTGAGTATTTATGTTTCTATATCGAATGTCTGCATATGTACGGATTTTTAAACCACTGCTACTAGCTGACTTTTGAATACTCTCAAGCTCCTTTAAGAAGTCATAAGGATTTACCAAATTTCCATCTATGTACATCTGAAAATGAATATGTGGAGATGTGCCAGTATCAGCTCCCGGTTTAGAAAAGCTTGATGTGCTCCCGGAGGATCCAATGTAACCAATAACCTCACCGGCCTTAACAACAATATTTGTATTGTTAGCAACAGCTCCATTATAATCTTTGTATATTTGTAAACTAGGCGAATAGTTCTCGAAGTGTGCGTAATAGTATGTTCGCTTATTATCAAGGCTTGTCATTAGTATACGCCACCCACCAAGACCATTCCAACCTATCTTATCTATCTTACAATCTTCAACTGCTAGTGCAGGAGTATTACGATCGGCAAATATATCTATACCTTCATGAGATTCACTCTTGTTATTGTGAGTCCTATCAGCACCAAAGCTGTTTGTATAACTATACTTTACTCCTGGAGGAATAGGAAAGGTAACAGTATTTCCGTTATATGTGTACAAATCATTTTCTCCATCATATGAAGACCAAGAACCAGCGTAATATGTATCGTTTGTATTTGTTAAACATTCTTGACCAGCAAACATAATCATCGGCAGCATACAAGCTATTAGTAAAACAAAAAATAAAAGAATCAAAGGAATTAAAAAAGGAAGTGAGTATATTAGTATTTTTTTCTTTATTATATTCTTCATTAGTTTAATCCTCTTGTTTTGGCAAATTGGTCTATTTCACTTTTCGGTACTGTTACCCTTAAAATATCATATACCGACTCACTCCCAACCTTTTGACTGAATATAAAAGAATGTTTAGGTAATTGCAGCCAGTGATTAACGATTTCTTCAGGCATATTTGCATTTTCAGCCAAACTCAATATCGAATGTTTTTCTAATGGGAAAAATAGTTTATATTTAGTATTTTCCCAAATTGCTTCCCCAATCGTTAAATTCTCTTTAGTACCTTTATTACCACTTTTAAAGAGTATCGCTGGGTTATTAAAGCCCATTATCAATTGACTGTTAAATTTACGACTATCAGTTGCAGATCTCAGCAGGTATGGCAGCTCATCAGGATTGTTTATTGATCTTTGCAACTCATCTTTAACTTCAAAGGAGAGCCTTTCCATTAACATTCTGTCTCTTTTGATCCGCTGCCAGGTGAGATGATTTGCAGATACAATTTTAATTGCATTTAGTCTATTATCTCCTAAGTTATCAGCAGCACCAGAGTAATCAAAAATAACAAGATTAGCATCCTTCAACCAGTCTCCAGAGTCGGCTTTGGAAAATAAATATTTTCTACCACCTGTATGATACATTTTTACATCTTCATAAAGAGCTTTTGCACCACTATTACCTTTTTTGGTTGCATTATGTTTAATTATTTCGAAAAGAGGTATTAAACCAACAGTAGGATTTCTTATTTCCCAAGTATCAGGATCTTCTCTGTAGATTCCTGCATCTTCCCACATAGATATTAAAGCATCGTCAAGTGCATTTTCCTTTTCTTTTGTGAAGTCATCACACAACAATTTTATAATTGCGAAGGTATTATTATAAGCATCATCATATCTTTGTTTGTCAGCATCTAATATAGTATTATATTCGTAGCTGTCTTTGCTGAATTTTCCGGATGGAACTTCCAACATTAGAGGTTTTTCAATGATTGTAGGATCTACAAACAAACCGCTGCTAGCTGAATAATCAATAAGCACAGCACCATCTAAATCTTTAAGTCTTTTATATTCACCGTTTGCATCAAATATATATCCACGATAGTTTTTCATGAGTAAGGAGATTACAATTGCTTTTATAGCAGTAGATTTACCGCTTCCTGCATATCCAGTCATCATCATACTTTCATTGTCGGTTACAGCAAGAGTAAAATCTTTATAAAATGATGTGCAGTCTGCAATTCTATGAGCTAGGTAAGAACCGTTTTCATCCGAAATACTGCCTTGCAAGAATGGATAAATTGCAGCAACTGCATTTATATCCATAACTTGCCCTGGGTAACTATCGAAAATGCTGGTTCCATCTCCTCCCATCCAAGCAAGTTCTAACGCCTTATGTTGCTCTTTTGCAAGGTTATTTATTTTCCAATTGTTATGTCCCATTGAATCTTCGAATGTTTTAATACTGGTATTGAGAAGTTTCAGTGAAGCAGATGAGAATGTAACAGTAATCCATACATCCAGATAGGCTTTTGAATGGTCCCTCAAATAAAGCAAGCCTTTTAAGGCATTTACTTCTTCAACACTTACGGTGTCAATTATCTTGCCTGTTTTTTGAGAATGTATGTTTCTTTCAAGTCTAAGAATTCTGTTATTGGTTTCAGTATTGAATTTAAGCCTAGAAGGACGAAAGTGTACACTAAAATTTACAATTACACTAGGAACAACGTGCTCTCCAGATGTAATAAACTCCAATACACCAGCAAAGCATTCTTGAGGATAGCTAGATACAAGCATTGTTCGAACATACACACCGTTTATTTCAAGTTCTTCAGAGTTAATTTTAACATTAGATCTATTTAATATTTTTATTATATCTAACATAGCATCAGTCCTTTAAATACAAATTTGAAATTGACAATATAAATTTGATTAACACTATACATTGAATAAACATGAAATATATATTATAATATTGAAATATAAATTCTAATTTGCATAGGAGTTGTTTATATTGATTAAGTTAAAGAGTAAAGATATTTTAAAAAAAATGATTGACCTTGATATATCTAGGAGTCAGTTAGCTGCCGAGATGAATGTATCATATAATACTTTACGGCTTTTACTTAGCTCAGAAGATATTTCAAAAACCCAAATAGGTTCTATATTTCAAATGGCTAAGACATTGAAGTTTAACAATGTATATGAAATCATTGAAGAGCATGAAGAGGAGATCCCTTCAAAAAGTATAAAAAGTGATTGTATTGAAACTAATCCCGAGTTAAAAAAAATTATAAATAAATGGGGAGCTTTGGATTAATGGTTTCTTCTACCTCTACCTCTGTTAACTTTTGATTCCTCAGATAACTCAGAAGTATCAAATACTTCTGAGTTTTTATCTTCTTTGAATCCTTTAATATCTTTAATCTTTAAAATCATATTTGCCAGTTTCATCAGTATACTATCATCTTCACCATTTGGAGCAGGACTAGCATCAGATGGAGCTACTTTACCTCTTTCAACAGATGATCCTATTATTAAGTGAGACGAAACAATATCTTCAATAATGTCCCCTCCAATGATTTCGCTGTTTGAAATATTCCTTTGAATATTTAGTATCTCCTCATCGTCAGTATCGATAGGTTTGCTTATTCGAGTGACATATTTTGTTGCTGTAGCAATGCTTGAAATTCTGAAATGCTCTTCTACCCTGGCATTTTCTATTTCTCTTAGTTTAGGAGGGAGTTTATGCATCTCATCATATCTTTTGAGGAGCTGCTTAGTATCCTCTGGAGCACATGTTCCATATATACTTAAAACAGTACTTCCCTTTACAATGTTGAAAACTTCCTGTGCAAATGAATCAGCTTTTTCATCTTTTGTTATACAGTAATCCCAGGGATACACTTTATTTTCCATGAAGATCACTTTCCTTCTTTTAGTTTTGCATACTGTACCAAACTCTTTTATTCGGCACATATCATAAAGGGTTTTAGACATTTTTTGAGATACTTTTATACCTATATCTTTAGATATACGAGTAGGTATCTCAGCTGTAAATATGGCGATTATAAGCGATGGTATCAAAAAAATAAAAATAACGCCTAAAATTGGATTGGTGCGAAATTTAAGAAGAAAAACGGCTAGCCCTAGAACCATAGCTGCTACAGCATAATAAATACTGGAAATCGGCACCTTTTTAAAGATTTTTGCATCTTCCCAGATATTTGGTGGGATATATCTTAATTTCATTTTTAGGCAACTCCTTTCCTATTAAGGTATTTACCCATATACCTACCTGACTCGGGTCGGGTATGATGTTTTACTAAAACACCTTTATCTTTGTAATAGTATTTACCGTTGAGTTCCCAATATGGAGTGAGTTTCTGGTAATCGGAAACTATTTTCTCCATTTCATTTGAGTATTTTGAATCTACAACTATTTCATGCTTACCAGATTCCAACACACATGACACTGGTAGTTTTTGTTTTAGTATTGCTCGGAGATTTCTCGCATCATGTTCATTTTCAACATCAAATGTTATAAAGCTCCTTGTGTCCTCACCTTCAGCATAATTATTTCCGGTAGTAATAAATTTTGAAAGGAATTTATTTTTATTTTCTTCGTCAACCCATATATTTTCTGATGATTTATGCTTTATGTTAAGGCTTTCCAAAGTATTTTTTAAGCGGTTGTATTCATCAGGATTTTTCCCTGAATATCCATACTCACCATTTATGCCTTTAAGTTCACTTTGTAATGCATTCATTTTTTCAATCTTTTCTTGGGCATATTCCAGATCATTTTTGGGAACCGAAAATTTATTACCTCTTTTTTCATAACGAATATTATGTTTTTCAAAAAAGTCTTCCATTCTTTTCGCTTGAGGAGCTGTTGACTTTATAAGATAACCTGGAAGATCACCAAAATTGGATTCTTCTATATTCGAAGAATTTAAGTAGCTCAAGATTTCTTCTAAATTGTCAGTACTATCTTTTATAGAGTTTATTGCATCGCTATCCGTTTTGATGTTAAATAAGCGTTTATGATCTATTTTACTTCTGTCTAAAAATGCTTCAATTTTATTTAATCTGTCTTCACTGAAATTGTTTATTGTATAGCCTATTGTATTATCTAAATTGTGTTCTCTTATATGATTTTGCACAAAATCCTTTTTTATATGATTTTGTGCACTTTCTATATGATCCTCATCAATTAATAATTCACCATCATTTCCGGAATATAATACATTTGAATAGCCTGCTGTTCCAAGTATAGTGTTTAGTTCTTCTCCATTGTAGCACGGTGTATCAAGGTCTCTCAGTTGTAATGATATTTCATATTCTCCAATACCCGTTTTATCATATCTGATGCCTTTTTTTCTGACGATGTTTATTTCGTTATTTAAAAGTTTCCTCTCTGCATTTTCTTTTGCTTCATTAAGCCTATCTTTTATTACGAAACGAGGATGCACCATTCCATGTTTGATATCATCTGCAATTTCCTGTTGTGTATGACCTTGAGCTTCTAAAACTGCTCCTTGCTGAGTCAATCCACCCAAACCATATTTGGCGCCTACCTCTTGCATTTCCTTACCGATTTTTGCTTGCATTTTACCAAACGAACTTCTTGCATCTGCACCGGCGAGCTTAATTGGACTTTGTAATGCTTTTACTACCCAGCGGAACCAAAACCACGCTGCTATTGCTAAAGCAACAATAAATATAATACATACTATAAATTGTTTACCAGCTCCTACAAGTTTGAATTCATTCATAGAAACATCTTTTGTTATATATACTGATGCGATCCATGCCAGGTCGAAAAAGAGTGATAGCCCTACGGTTCTTGCAAAGAGATTAACCCAGCCGAAAATTGGATCTGTGTCTCCTTTGTAAGTAGCATAGCTGTACCAGAAGGGAGCAAACGCACCCAACAAACCGATAGTAGCATATTTAAGTAATCCGAATATTCCCATTAGTATCAAAATTAACATTGACAGTGACATTATAATAAGACCTCCACCGGTTTTTAAAAACCCAAAGAACGTCTTGTCGTAAAATCCTGTATATAGTTCATCGGAATCCCATTCATCCTTATTTTTGTTTTCTGTAAAAACCTCAAGTCCAAATGCCATCCTTACTATTTTGTCACCGGAGAAATCCGAAAAACTTATATTTTCTTGAGTAACAGGTTCATTGTTTTCTCTGATTAGTATAGGACTATTCTTGTCCTCGAATTTTTCTTTTTCGCTAGAATATTTATCCCATAAAGCATTTCTGGCAATGGCATTAAGTCCTGTATTTTCAATATGAATAACCAGATCGCATATAAACAATGAAAAGTAAGTAAGCAGGAGGCATGTAGCAATAGTAAAAAGATATTTTCCTGCATTAAATTCTCCTAACTCCTTGTCATTTTTCAACCTACCACTTTTAAGACTTAATGTAGAAAGTATGATTCCCAAAATAGTAAAGAGTAGTGAAAACACAAAACATATATTCCATAAGTTTTTTATCCAGCTTTGATTTATCAGCCTTGGAGTAAGGAAAACCCATTCACCCATCCAAGCAGAGACAGTATTATATAAGCCTTCAAACATTCAGTAAATTCTTCTTCCGTCAATATACCTTCACTCTTAAGTTTAGCAAGCTCTCTTATTTGATCTGGGATACTTGTCGATTTACTTTCGTTTACAACTCTATTTAAAATATTATTGGTCTTGATTGTGTTTACAATATCGAACGATTTTTCTGGAATTAATTCATTAAAGATGCTATAATCATTGAAATCAAAAACATAGAATTCTTTATATTATTATCATCAAAGAAGTTAAGGAAGGTCTCTCTATTATCATGTGCGATCAACTCAGATTTAATAGGATCTAACTTCTTTCTGCTTCCTATAATAGCGCCTGCTTCTCCTGCAATAACACCACCAATCACAGCCCCTTTTATTGAGCTTCCGCCACCACCGCCACCAGTAATCTTATTCTCATGAACTATTTCACCTCTTGTTGCATAGTACTCAATTTTATCAAGAAGAATTGTATATAGTTTCAATTTATCTTTCTCATGAACTTTTATTTTTCTGTCGGAAAGAAATGTAATCTTCCGTTATTAATCCATATATAGTTATAATATCGTAAAATGTCCGCATGACC
>NZ_JH556652.1:18307-18558 GCF_000179595.2 Acetivibrio cellulolyticus CD2
AGTGTTTTCATCTATTGCATAGAATCCTTTTTCAGAAAGAGATTTTATACAATTATAGTGAGTGCTTTCAGCCATATGTCCTTCAAATTTTACTTCTTTGCGATTGACTCCGCCTTGAACGGTTCCATCATTCTCCTGATATTGCATATAAGTAGTAACATGGTCTATTTCTTTTTTGAAAGCTTTTCTTGTATAATTTTTTCATCAGCTTAATTGTTGCTTTAGCCATTTATTTACCTCCTTTCCTTCAA
>NZ_JH556652.1:18658-19036 GCF_000179595.2 Acetivibrio cellulolyticus CD2
GATCGGCAAATATATCTATACCTTCATGAGATTCACTCTTGTTATTGTGAGTCCTATCAGCACCAAAGCTGTTTGTATAATTATACTTTACTCCTGGAGGAATAGGAAAGGTAACAGTATTTCCGTTATATGTGTACAAATCATTTTCTCCATCATATGAAGACCAAGAACCAGCGTAATATGTATCGTTTGTATTTGTTAAACATTCTTGACCAGCAAACATAATCATCGGCAGCATACAAGCTATTAGTAAAACAAAAATAAAGAATCAAAGGAATTAAAAAGGAAGTGAGTATATTAGTATTTTTTTCTTTTATTATATTCTTCATTAGTTTAATCCTCTTGTTTTGGCAAATTGGTCTATTTCACTTTTCGGTA
>NZ_JH556652.1:19136-19291 GCF_000179595.2 Acetivibrio cellulolyticus CD2
TTTATACCTATATCTTTAGATATACGAGTAGGTATCTCAGCTGTAAATATGGCGATTATAAGCGATGGTATCAAAAATAAAATAACGCCTAAAATTGGATTGGTGCGAAATTTAAGAAGAAAACGGCTAGCCCTAGAACCATAGCTGCTACAGCA
>NZ_JH556652.1:19391-69146 GCF_000179595.2 Acetivibrio cellulolyticus CD2
CCCGTTTTATCATATCTGATGCCTTTTTTTCTGACGATTGTTTATTTCGTTATTTAAAAGTTTCCTCTCTGCATTTTCTTTTGCTTCATTAAGCCTATCTTTTATTACGAAACGAGGATGCACCATTCCATGTTTGATATCATCTGCAATTTCCTGTTGTGTATGACCTTGAGCTTCTAAAACTGCTCCTTGCTGAGTCAATCCACCCAAACCATATTTGGCGCCTACCTCTTGCATTTCCTTACCGATTTTTGCTTGCATTTTACCAAACGAACTTCTTGCATCTGCACCGGCGAGCTTAATTGGACTTTGTAATGCTTTTACTACCCAGCGGAACCAAAACCACGCTGCTATTGCTAAAGCAACAATAAATATAATACATACTATAAATTGTTTACCAGCTCCTACAAGTTTGAATTCATTCATAGAAACATCTTTTGTTATATATACTGATGCGATCCATGCCAGGTCGAAAAAGAGTGATAGCCCTACGGTTCTTGCAAAGAGATTAACCCAGCCGAAAATTGGATCTGTGTCTCCTTTGTAAGTAGCATAGCTGTACCAGAAGGGAGCAAACGCACCCAACAAACCGATAGTAGCATATTTAAGTAATCCGAATATTCCCATTAGTATCAAAATTAACATTGACAGTGACATTATAATAAGACCTCCACCGGTTTTTAAAAACCCAAAGAACGTCTTGTCGTAAAATCCTGTATATAGTTCATCGGAATCCCATTCATCCTTATTTTTGTTTTCTGTAAAAACCTCAAGTCCAAATGCCATCCTTACTATTTTGTCACCGGAGAAATCCGAAAAACTTATATTTTCTTGAGTAACAGGTTCATTGTTTTCTCTGATTAGTATAGGACTATTCTTGTCCTCGAATTTTTCTTTTTCGCTAGAATATTTATCCCATAAAGCATTTCTGGCAATGGCATTAAGTCCTGTATTTTCAATATGAATAACCAGATCGCATATAAACAATGAAAAGTAAGTAAGCAGGAGGCATGTAGCAATAGTAAAAAGATATTTTCCTGCATTAAATTCTCCTAACTCCTTGTCATTTTTCAACCTACCACTTTTAAGACTTAATGTAGAAAGTATGATTCCCAAAATAGTAAAGAGTAGTGAAAACACAAAACATATATTCCATAAGTTTTTTATCCAGCTTTGATTTATCAGCCTTGGAGTAAGGAAAACCCATTCACCCATCCAAGCAGAGACAGTATTATATAAGCCTTCAAACATGTCACCAAAAAATATATTTACAATAAAACCGATACCATGCTTGAATATCTTTTTAACGAAATCTAAAACTTCCCCCATTTTCATCATAGATCCTATAGTAGTCCAATCATACATGAAATCCTTTACTCCATCCCAAGCATTTGGGGTAGGTGTTGCCTGACTTTGTATATTGGGTGTTGGACTTGCAAATATAGATATGCTGCTAATAGTAATAATAGAAATAGTTATCAAAATTAATACAATTATATACTTCTTAAATCTTTTCAATTTCAATCCCCCCCTTTTGACGAAAAGTTTTCGTTTGCAATCGTAAGTATTATTCAGTTTCCTTTTTAAATTGTGATTTTGCTGAAACAATAAAGTAATCATCCCAGGCATCTCCTCCAAATAAGACAGGTAGCATAGGAACAAATGTCGGCTGCTTATAAGATACCTTAACAGTTACATAATTGTCTGTTTCACGTTTTTCAATAGTAAGTCTATCTGAGTCAGTATTAAGTCCTGAACCTTTTAAGACTTCTTCGGCCTTAACATCAGCAGAAGCCAGGCCTAAAGCTTCTGCTCTTGATGCTTCTCTGGCAGAGTCTGCAACAATTACCCAAGAAAATATTGTTAAACCTAGGATTATTACACCAAAGAGAATAAAAATTAAAATTGGAGACAGCATTACAAACTCTAATGTTTGGGAGCCCTTATTGTTATTAAATTTCCTTATCACCTAAATTCCCCCTTTATAATCTTTTGCGACATTGGAAATCCTGCGGACAAGATACATTCCTGATAACGATAATAAGCCTGCAATTACATATGAGATCTTACCAATTGGACTTTCAAGTGAATTTGCTACATACTCTGGCTGCATAAGCCTAATTACAATAAACATAGCCAGAGGCATTAAACCAATTATATATGAGTTTATCTTGCTTTCGGTATTACTTGCATCTATAGTATTAAAAAGATCTCCATTTTCCTTCATTTGTGAAGAAATATTCTCAAAGGTTCTTGGCCAGCCTTCGTTAGTAATTTCGCTGTGTACAGATATAGCCATACTAACCATTTTAAACTCTGGTATAGGTATTTGCTTTGTCACGTTTTCAAATGCTTCAGACAAACTTTGAGACTTCTTTATATTTGCAGAAACTTTTTCGAGTACAGATTTTAAAGGGTCTCTGCTTTTTTCGATGGAATAATCAAGAGCTGTTAATAGTGCTTTACCTGCAGTGCCCATACTAGACATGTAGTCTAGCCACTCAATAAGCTGTTCAGTCATTAGATCTTTTCTTTTTGATATTCTTTGTTTAAGCAATAGATTAGGTATAAAAAAACCTACTACAGCTACAGGAAGAGAAAAAACAATATCTTTAAGAAAAAGTTGACCTATAAAAAAAGTTAAAAGAATGGATACAACTTTGAATACTATATATATTTCAGGTGAAAATTTATATCCTGCCATTCCAATTCTGTTTCTTATACCTTCAAAATGATCCTTTTTGTTTTTTTTCCCTACATCAACTATAACAGGGTTCCTAAGTCGGTTATAGTATTCCTGGATGTCTTTTTGTTTTATGATCTTGCTAAATATAATTAGAGCTACTGATATAAATATCAATAGCTGCGCAAGTAAAATATATTTCAATTTTATCAGCTCCATTCTATTAATTAGCATGTAAACTTCTTTAAAAGTTTTTTTACTAATGAATCATATAATTCACGGTCTTTCGAAGACATAGAAATAATTTCCATACCATATTCGAATACTTTTTGGTTTATATCGGATTTATTAGCAATTCTTCCTGAAAAACTTATATTCATACTTTGTGTCGGTGTAACATTTACCTCTACTACATCACCAATATTGTAGATGTCTAACAAGGAATTGAGCCGTAGACCTGTATAGCTTACATCTTTTGCAACTGCAAATTCAAACTTATGATTCTTAGCAATGGCTGCGGCAATACTAACAGGGAATCTTACAGTATGTACTCTTTTTTCGTTTTTTAACTGAAACGCAGATAGAAGGATTTTTATCGTAGCTGGGAAAACAATATCAGTAATATTCCCAACGAAAATATTATCTCCGATATAACAAACTACTGCATCACCAATCTGTATATTATTGATAGGACCATTAAACTTTACAGTTATCAAGTTTCTATCTAAAAGGATGATTTTAGAGCTCGCCGGACTAAGAAAATTAAAATGTTCAATAATAATATCTTTTTCCACTTTTGATTCTCCTTTCAACATCACCAATTATAGCCTACATCAAGGAGCTTATCTTCTAAAAATGGTATAATGTTATCGGGTATGAAAATAAATTCATCTTTGTTCTTGTTATATTCGAATATGGGGAGGATAATAATTTCTCCTTTTTCATCAATACCATTTACAACCGAAATTGATATGATACGTCTCTTTATAAGACCATTAATTTTAACTCTTTGTATTTCAACCATTATATTTATTGCTTCGGCAATTTGACTTCTGATAGCTCTTATAGGTAGATCCATACCTGACATAAGAACCATAGTTTCAAGTCTGCTTATAATAGAATACCGATTATTAGCATGCCCGGTTGTAAGTGAACCGTCATGACCTGTGTTCATGGCCTGAAGCATATCTAATGCTTCTCCGCTCCTGACTTCTCCCACAATTATTCTATCAGGCCTTACTCTCAGAGAGTTTTTAATTAAGTCTCTAAGCGTTATCTCATTTTTTCCTTCAGAGTTAGGAGGACGTGTTTCAAAAGACAGTATATGTTTTTGTTTAAGCCTAAGTTCTGCGGAGTCTTCTATAGTTACAATTCTCTCATCACTTGGAATACAAGATGATACCGCATTTAACATAGTAGTTTTGCCCGATGAGGTGCCGCCAAATATTAAAATGTTAAGTCGAGCCATAACACATGCTTTTAAAAATAGCGCAATATCTTTTGACATAGTCCCTAATTTTATAAGAGTATTAAGATCAATTGAGTGATTAAATTTACGGATAGTCAGGCATGGACCATTTAATGAAACCGGTGGAAGAGTTACATTAATACGTGATCCATCACTAAGTCTTGCGTCAACTATTGGAGAACTTTCATCTACCTGTCTGTTTACGTTGGATACAATAGAGTTTATCACATTTTTTAATTGCTCTTCACTTATGAAATATGAATCAGAAACTACTATTTCTCCGCATTTTTCAATGTATATATTACCGATACCGGCACCGTTTACCATTATTTCTGAGACTTCAGGATCATCTATGTGTTTCTGCAGCGGACCATAACCAAATAGTTTATCAAAGACGGCTTTTTTACCAATCTCACGGATTTCATTTTCATATTGGATACCAAGACCAAGAACTTTTGCTTGATGTTCCAAAATTGCATTTACTTGTTTAATAATTGACGATTGTGTTTCTGGTTCATGTATTTTTGCCATAATTTCTTTACTTAAGGATCGGATATAATCTTCAAGTTTATTTTCAATTGTTTCCCTATCTTTATCGCCGAGTACAGTTCTACCATCATCGTCTATGTAACTGGTTCCAGATTCTTTTTGCAAATGTTCAAAATATTCTTCCACTGATAGATCATCAAGGTTTTTCACAAAGACCACTCCCCTTACCTACTGAAAATTTTGGAAAATATATTTTTGCTTGTTCTAGAATTATTATTAGATTTCTTTGCAAGGCTTGCTAGAGCGTCATTAGTTACCTTTTTAAAGTCTTCACGGTATTTCGAGCAAGAGAAATCTAGTGATGGTATTTTTCCTGTTTCAAGAGAACGTATAAACTTTTCGTCGTATCTAATATTACATAAATAATTTAACTTTTTTTCTTCCAGCAGTTGTTCAAGGACGATTTGAAACTCTTCACTGTTTTTTGTGCTGCTAGCATTATTGACTATAAGTTTGAGTTTAGGGAATATATAATTTTTTAGTAGGTTCCAGTTCGCAATCGTCCTCAATCCTTCGCCCAACTGATCTACAACAATATATCCAACATCACAAAATTCAAGGACAATACTCATTGGACTTAACAGCGAATGCGGAAGGTCCACAATGACTACATCGAACAATGGAGAAGCGAATTGCAAAATGTCTTTTATAACACCACGGGTTAAATTTTTGGCTTCTTTTTCATGCCCTGGACTTGGAAGTATGTAAAGGCCTTCTATTTCATGAGGTATAAAAACATTTTTGTCCGTTTCTTGAACATTACCATCAATAAAATCTTTTACTGTTTTGGCGTTTCCATAACCAAGGTGTAATCTGTCAGCTACACTCGAAGTGTTTTTGGTCGTGTCCATATCAATTATTAAAACTACGTTTCCTTGCTTTGCCAAAGATGCGCCCAAATTAATTGTAGTGGCTGTTTTTCCTGTTCCTCCTTTACTTCCTGTAACAGCTATTAGGTGTGTTGAAAGTTTAAAGTCCTGAACTTGAAAATCTATGGTATTTAACTTTTTTATATATTGATCCCTGTCAAAAGGGTTCTCAAAAGAACTGTCAAATATTTTATCAGGTTCACTATTTACATGTTGGGCTAATATACTAGATAATTCTTGGGTTGTATTGTCGTAATTAAGTATTTCTTTTATCTTGAACTTATCCATATCAGCATATAAAGTATAGTCCTCATCATTTGTAACCATATATAAATTTTTTGTGCAGCCTGATATATCTTTTGCATAGTCGTCCCATCCAGGCTCATTTCCTAAAAAACACACATCGAAATTTTTCTTTGGATAGTTGTCATGTATACCTACAACCGATATGAACGATTGAGGAAATATTTCTTTAATTTTGCCTACAAAAGAATCCCTTTTGGCTTGATTATCAGTCTTTATTAGAATATTCATTATTTTATATACCTCCTTCTCAGTTAAGAATATCGTTGGCATATTTCTGGATAAATGATTGCACTGTTGTTGTTGTTGTTTTACTTGCCTTTTGATCAGGATTGTATGGATTTAGAGCAACAGATATTTTACCCGCCTGAAGTGCAAATTGAATTTCCTGTGCTTGTTGGGGTTCTACTGCAACAACAATTCCTTCAATTTCAGTATTCTCACCTAACGTTTTAAGTACTAATACCTGACCAGCTAATAGTTTACTTATGACTTCCTTTTGTTGTGGTTTTGAAGACTGAGGTTGGTTATTTACTGATTCATCTTCAGGTATTACTATAGAGAACGAACCAATTATATCTACAAGATCACCTGGTTTCATTTCCCCACCGCAGCCAGATATTTGATCAACCGGTATTGTAAAAGCTCTAAGTTTTTCGTTTTGAAGATCTGTTAGCTTTGTCGATAACAAACTTGAACTGCTGCTACCTTTGGCAGCCAAAAACTCTTGTTGTATTGCGGTATCAGCAGGAATTATTGTTCTCGAAACTCTTCCAATAACAAGTTGTTTGTCTGAAGCTTTATTTTTAGCAAATTCTTTGGGAACGTCTATAAGTTTAATATCTGCTTCGTTGATTACGCTAAAAGCAGGAATTTCCTTTGATGCAGCAACAACCTTCACCATGCCGGTATAACTGCTTATTCCCATATACATTAATACAGCTGCTATCAGCCCCAAAACAATACCCGCTATAACTAAATAAATGCTTCTATTTTTTTTCTTTATTACACCGCCGTTTTCCATAAATTTTTACCCTCCTACTTTTTGAATATATTGATATATCTGATTAAAAGATAAAGCTATTTCAGGATTCATTATCGACGCCGGTTTACCAATACATCTGCTGATTGAAACAATTTCCGGCTTATCAGGAATTGTTATTATTCCATCAGTAATAGGTAATTCTCTTCTTTTTTGAGAAAACGTAACTGACAGAATGTCTTTTTCAGGTGAATCATTTATCTTAATGAATCTGTTTAAAACCATGACCTTATTTGCTTCGAGGTCATCAAATTTGTTTTTTATATCAGCTAGGCTCTGAAGATGCACAACGTCCATATCAGCTACAATTATAATGGTTGCTGCCATGGACAATATTGTGTCTGCATATCCTAAGTCAACGCTTCGGGGCATATCTACAACAACATAATCACTTGATGATGCCGCATATCTAATTAATTTAGATGCGCTAGAAGCATTTATTTTAGGTTTTAGTTGAGGTTCACAGCTGAAAATTCGGATTGTTCCCTTAACTCTTCCACCGAGATTGGTTTCGTAACCATATCTTTCGAATGAACCAGTTCTCTCAAGAGCTGCTTTGTATTCTTCCTCCCAATCCATAAATGATAGCTTAAAACAAATGTATTGGACTTGTTTATCCAAGTCAACAAGTGCAATATTATCAAAATGTTTAGCTAGTGTTGCAGCTGTGTTCTGTGCAACAAAACTTCTTCCAGATGGAGATGGAGAACAAACAACTATAAGGTTATTAATTTTCTTTTGTGTACCTTGCCCCAGGTTGAATGACAAATTAATACTCTTTACTGCTTTGGTAGCTTCTGTGACAGCTGATAGTGCATTTTGTGTAACATTTGTAACTGATCCTACTAATTGGTTTAGTTGATAGGATGGCCGCTTCCCGCGTTCCACTTTTTCTAATTTTGCCTTTTTAATACTTTTATCTTCTGTATCCTTAATTTTTGCATCTGGGTTTTTAGGGAAAAGAGCTTCTTTTAGATCACTAACCTTCGGATCCGGATCTATAAATATTACATGATTTTCTTTCAACTTCTTTTCGATTAACTCGTTAAGATGGGTATTCGTTTTTACAATATATATTTCTATATCCAAGCTTATATCATTACAGATATCAATCCAATTTCCATCTTCCTTATTAGGTAGATCTATAATTGATAAAACTGCATCAGGATTAACTTCATTTGCTTGCTCTCGAAGTTCCTTTTTGGTTCGCACTATTTTTACTACATCTACTCCTTGTATACCCCTGATTTGTTTTTCAAGTATTGTATGCTCTTCACCTAAAGCTAACATAACCTTAAGGTTATTGCCTTGTTCAGGTATAATTTCTTCGCAAATATCAGTTTTTGGTTCTACTTTTATATCAATTTCTGTTGTTTCATTATTTCCCGCTGCTGTCTCGACACTGATATTAAGTTTTTTACATTCATCTAAAAAACTTATAGGAGCTTTCTTCTTACACAAGAGATTTATACTTGATACATTGCAGCTTATTTCTTTTAAATAGCTTATCAAAAGGCTATATCTATCTTCGTTTTCATTTGTAACGGCCATATCAGATGCAATTACAACATCCGGATTCTTTTCTTGTATGTATTCTATTGCTTCTTCAAAGCTTAAACAGATATCAGCGGAGTTGCCTTTGCTTCTAAGTGTATCTGATATTTCGTTTGCAATATCATAATTTTCGAATATTACCAGGAACTTCATTTTAACTCACCTCTCTTTACAGTTTAGGGTAAGGTTATGATACCTTACCCCTCTAACTAAGAAGTCCATTTATTCGGGAATAATAGCCTTTGTAATCTTAGTAAACAGCTCAGGCGAATTAACTATTTGTGCATCTATTTCTTCGATAAAGGTATCGAGTACTTTCATAACATCTTGTGCTGATAAGCCTGTTTTACTACAAATATTTCCTACGATTTCGATTTTTTTCATACTTGATTACTCCTTTCACAGAATATAGAATTAAGCCTAGGAATCGGAGTTTTATAATTACATAAGCATCTTAAGGAGGGTCAAAATGAGTTTAAATTGCCCATATTTTAGTTCAGGATTCTTTTCAGGAGGATCCTGTAAAGTTTTAGAACAACCTGCAGGGTCAGCTATGATTAAAACATATTGCGAATGTGATGAACATGTAAAATGCCCTCGATTTTGTGAGGCAGAGCGTATAAAAACTCGAGAACATTTGAATAAATAAGTCTATAAAACTCCGATTCCTTATTAATGTTAACGTGTATTTACAATTACGGTAGACTTAATATCTACCGTTTCCGGAATTACAGGAATTACTCTAAAAAGCGTTATGCTTGCTATTATTGAGCCTTTGCATTTCTTTCTACCGTCATCGTCATAAATGAATTCTGTATCAAATGTATCCTCTTTAGGTTTGATTGTATTTTTCAAGCCGTTAATTTTAAGGTTGTTCTCAAATATGTAGTATGCTTCATCCCTGGCTTTTTCAGCGTCAAATTCTTCGAAAACCTCACCTTCCTCTTCGGAATATATCTGTACAGTATTGCTTGACATGGCTGTTATCGAAGCTTCGAGCGCATTGTTAACATGATGTTTATTTAATACAAGTAGTGACATGCCTATAAGCAGTTGTATCATAGGCAGCCCTATTAGTATGAATAACAGGACTGTCCAGATAGTAATGCTTCCTCGATTGTTTTTAAGCAAGCTCATCAGCTCCCCCATGATTCGCTTCCGGAATCATCCATTGTGCCTATTATTTTATTTACTAATTCCATTATTTGAGCCCCAAATAATTTACCTATAGCAAATATTAATACTGCAAGAACTAGAGCTAGTAGAACAAATTCAAGTATTCCAGTTCCTTTGTTATTTTTCATAACTCTTGAGAATTTACATTTTAAAAATTGACCTGCAAAAAATAAATGTTTCATAACTATACACTCCTCTTAATTAAAATTCTTGAATAATTTTCATTAATGTTATTAATGCTGGTGTAAGCGCTACAAGTAGAACAGACGGCAGTAAAAATAAAATCATAGGGAAAACAATTTTTACTTTAGCAAGTTCGCCCTTCTTAACTATCTCAGACTTTGCTCTGCTGCGGATGCTTCTGGCCTGATCTTTTAGTATGTCTGTAACTGGTGTTCCCATTTCAAGGCCTTGGCCTACTGATTCCATAAAAAGTCGGACTTCGTTGGTACCACACCGCTGTATCATGTCTTGAATTGCCTCTTCCCTTGTTTTTGTTTTGTAGGATTCCTTCCAGATCCTTTTTATTTCATCTGCCAGAATGCTATTGGTGTTGTCTGCAATTCTTTCGATTGCATTTTCGGTATTTAAACCAGCTTGACAAGCAGTAGATAATAATTCAACGTAGTACAAGATTGTTGCATTAAGTATATCCTTCCTTTTGTCCACTTTTCGCTTTATATATGCTTCAGGAATTTTGAAACCTGTAAATGCACCAGCGATAAAACCAAATACTGCTAATATATTGCCATAACCGGTTAAAATAATAGAGAATAATGTAGCTGCTATAACACTGGCTATTATACTTGTAAATAACACTGTTTCAACGCTTACGTTTTCCATGTCAGCTTGAAGCAACATTATTCTCATCTTTTCTTGATACTCATTACCCATAAGTCTAATAATCCTGTTCTTCAGTCGCTTTAAAAAGCTTTCTTCAACGGTTACTGCTTTAGAAAAATAAAGATTTGATGCAAAGTTTTTACTATCTATTTTCTTAATCACAGGTTGCAGCGAAAAACAGAATACACTTAAAAAAACAAGTATGAAACCTGCTGTTAAATAGACCATGCTTTGGCCCCTCCTCACTATTTAATTTAGATCTGCGTGGATCGCTTATTCAGGCTTTAGAGAAGGGTTAGGTTCAGAATATTGATTATTTTTTTGAGATTGCTCAGAACTGGTGCTTCCTGATTCATCTGTAGTTGTTTCTGCACCTTTTTCAATTGTTGTTATTGCAGTATCTATAAGTATATCTTTAGCAATTGCCATGATCCTGAAGCCTGAAACTCCGCCAAAAACCAAGCATAGTATAAGAACCAAAGCAGTTTCGCCAATCCATTTCTTACTAAATGAATCTTTACCTGTTTTGACTTTACCTGCCTTAGTTACAATAGAGAATATTGTAAATATAATTATTATTAGTGATACAACAGCTACAACGAAAGCAAAGAAAGCAATTATAGGTGAAACTGCGTGCACTGCATTTGTTGTTGTATCATCGGGAATATATTTTGCTACTTCCTTAAACGGATTTACCTCTTTAGGCTCAGCAAAAGCAGTTACAGGAAAAATAAAAGCCAGTATCGATGATATCGAAACCAGCAGGGTAAAAAGTTTGGTTTTCATTAATTCTCATTCCTTTCTATTTTTTTGATCATATCTCGGTATTCTGCTAGATCGAAAACAATTACATTTTTCTCTCCTAGTGATCTCACCTGAATTCTTTTGCCTGATCACTCGTGCTCATGTCAAATTTGTCGCCTCCTTTCTCCTTAATTACCAGTAAGATGCAAATCATGTGGATATATTTTTGTTGCATCTATAGATATATTTTTTTGAGTACTGACACTTTCAAGAGCACCATATGTAATGCTTTTACCACAAGTAGGGGTAGTGGGAGCATCCGTGTCACCAGGGGCAAAGTAAATGGTAATATTTCACAATCATAGTCGTTCCATTTTATCTATTAGTTTCTTTTTATCTGGATTTGTGTATAGAAGAGTGGTATGAATATTTGAATGTCCTGCCTGATTTGCAACCTCATGAGCCAACATACCTTTTTCAAGTGCATTAGTACAAAAAAAGTGTCTTAGTTGGTGAGGTGTAATACTATTACTATATTTTTTAAAGATTCTATTTACGGTAGTTCTATCAAGCTTTTTGTTTTTTCTACTTACAAATAAATAATTAGAACCATTAGCCGTAGAAATATTACTTCTGACTTTTAAATATTCTTTGACCGCTGTAATAACTTTACTATTGAGCATTACTGAGCGTTGTTTGTCTCCTTTTCCAGTCCGGATAATGCATTCCTTACCATCTAAATCGAAATCATCCATTTTTATATTTAATGCTTCTGATATTCGCAGACCTGTATAAGCAAGAAATACCATCAAGGCGTAATTACGAAGGTTTTTACTCTCAAGGATTGATTGTAAAAACTGTTTTACTTCTGTTTCTGTAACTTTCGTAGGTGATGCATATTGTAACTGAATTTTTATTTTATCATTATTTTCAATGGCAATTTCTTTCTGAATATTTTTATAAACTAAATAATGGTTATACTTTAAAAGGCTGCTTAATTTATGGTTTATGGTCTTGGCGTTGTTTCGTTTTATATTTTGAAGGTAACTTTTATACTCTAAAATATTTTGTCTTATTATGATAGTAAAATCTTTTGAAAATGTCTCATGAAACCATTTATTATAATCTCTAATATCTGCTATATATCCTTTTATGGTATTAGTACTTTTATTTTCATTTTTTAGAAAATTAGCAAACTCTTCAATATCCATATATTCAATCACCTTTATTTTTCATAGATTTAAATTCTTTAGTAATATTATCATAATTAAGATCCAGTTTTATATTTGGCTTTTTTATAGATATTTTATTTTCATTTGGGCTAACCATCTTAAGAACAATGTTTTTAACAACAGTTACAAAATCACAATTATAAGTATCAAAAGTCAGTTCTTTTTGAAAAGGACACGGACATTCGATACTATAATTGTCTTTCTGGTTCTCAGATGCCTTAAATTTGTTAATATAATAAATTTCATAGATTTTTGCAACTGTTTCATTTTCAAGAGGCTCTGATTTAAATACTTTACTGACATTTACAAACCATTCCTTATCCTTATGCTGAAAAACACGTCTTTCAAAAGTTGTAGTCATCCCAACATATATTACATTATCCAAAGAATCTTTAAATAAATAGATATAATACTTTTTACTCATTGATATATTCCTTTCAGTTATAAAACTTTTTCCTTTACTAGAATTCAATACCTATAATACAGTTATCATAAATAAATTGGTCTATTAAACTATAATCATTAGAATCATAAAAAGATACAAGCCGCTTGTTAAATTCACCTAGGTCATTTTCTTTTATGCTTAGAATACCTTTCCCTTCAGCTATAAGTATCTTATTTGCACATAGAGTACTTGTTCTCTTATTACCATCCCAAAACAGTTGACTCCTGCATCCCCAAAGGAAGTATTTAATGGCTTTTTCCGTTGTATTTTCTAATGCCATAATTTTATTTATTTGTTCAACTACATTTTCCTTTACTGGAATTTCGGGTTTATAGTCAGTTCCACCAATTCCAACCTTACCAGTCCTGAGAACTCCCCATTCTAGACTTTCGTTTCTAGCAACAAATTCATTAACCTTACAGGCATAATCTAGGTTAAACGGTTTTTCTACTGTTGATAGTAGGTATTTCCATGCATCCCTCAGATTTAAAATACACTCAACATCATTCATTTTCATATTAGCAACACTTACTCCATCCAGAATTGTTTTTGTATCTGGAAAAGTAACGTTACAGCCTTCAAGTCTTGCACTATGGTATATATTTTCTGCAATAAGCTTTTTGGCTAAAAATATGTTTTGTTCTTTTGTAAGACTATATTTATCTTTAAACATTAATCCACCAACCCTCTTTTTATTTGATTTTATCCATGTATTTACACTATCTTAAAAACCTTCATATTCAACACCATCAATATTAACAATTTTCTTAGATTTATTGTTTTGATTATTTTCAAAGAAATCATCCTCATTAAAAGTTATTTCAGAAGTGCATTGAACTAATTTGTTCTTTTTGTTTTTAGGTTGACAATCATATGAGTTTTTTTCTTGCTCAAATTTTCTTTGACCTACTAACATTTTCTTTATTTTTTGAAACAATAGCATTATTCTGGTTCGTAATGTAAGAGGATAAAGGTAACTTTTTTCCGGGTTTAATTCTTCATAGTTAAGTGTTTCAAAGTCTTTTTTATTAATCTTTATTGTTCCATCATTCAACTGGCAGTAATAAGGGTACTTATAACTTTTTAATTTCGGTAACTTTATTGTAGGAGCAATATAGGTATCGGAAGGTTCATCGAGTAAAGGATTTAACTTTGCCCTTAAATAAATCTCATATATTTTAGCATCTGTTATGTTTTTACAGGCAGATAGTTTAATATTCCATATTTTAATATCATTGTCTTTGTATATCTTAAACCTGTTACTTTTCAACCTTCTTGTAATTTGTTCGGGCTTAGATATTCCTATTTTAACAAGATTGTTATTAAAATCATAAAGGTAATATAAATAATGCATACCTATTTCTCCTTGCATAAGTTGTGTTGTGTAAAAAAATATGGCTTTTCAATAAATTGTGTTGCGTAATATATATAAATTTTACATTAAATCTTTAAATTATGCAATACAATTTATATTGTGTTGTATTATTGATTTTGATAAAATATGCAGTAGATAAAATAATTCTGTTAGGAAGTGATCAGTATGAGAATCAACTTAGGTAGCATAGGGAAACTTGGTGATGAATCAACTAGACTAAAAATAATGGATATGGCAAAAGACAATCCAAAGATACTTGAGCAATATGAATCCTTTTTATCACTGATGGCTAATGATGATACTCATAAAATAAAAGCAGATGTGGAAATATCATTGTTTGAAAAAGAAACTGACCCAAAGATAAAATTGATTCCTAAAAAAATGGCTCAAAAAGTAAATTATGAAATTTGGGATATATGAAAATAAACTTGAACTATTTGACGGTGAGGCTCTTCATGGTGATGAGCAAAGGGATAAAATGTTATTGATGCTTGTATATAACACAGGGTTACAACACTTTATTGACTTGCTCCCAGAGGAATCCAAAAAAATATTAAAAGAGCTTTTATAATAAGAATCCATTATCTAAATCAAAAATTTCGGGGGTTTAGGCTTACGGAGGTATAGCATATGAAAAGACATTGGGAGCTTGATGAATTAATTGAACAATTTACTTTTCTTCCTAACGAGTTATCTCAGTTAGGCAATAAGAGCGGTGCAACAAGATTGGGATTTGCAGCCTTATTTAAATTTTTCCAGCACGAAGCCAAATTCCCTACTCATAAAGGTGAAATACCTAAAGAAGTTTTATTATACATTTCAAAACAACTTAATTTAGATATTTTCCTTATTGATGAATATGACTGGAACGGAAGAACTATTAAATACCACCGAGCACAAATAAGAGAGTTTTTTGGCTTTAAGGAATCGACTCTTGAAGATACTGAACATGTTTCTGCGTGGCTAAGTAAACATGTTTTTTATCATGAAGCAGATATAGAAACCCTTAAAGAAGAAGCATATAAGAAATTTAGAGAATTACAATTAGAGCCACCTACACCTGACCGAATTGACCGTATAACAAGGTCTGCAATATATACTTATGAAAATCAGTTCTTTCAGGAAACCTATCAGAAACTATCAAAAGAGACTATATCTAAAATGGAAAATCTTATTAATGACCTTGCCACTTATGATGAATCGGAAGTTGACTATACTTCTGATGCAGACTCAATGTCTTTCAGCGAATTACGAGCTGACCCTGGACGTATTGGACTTGAAAGTGTATTTCGTGAAATTACAAAACTCAGAACTATTAAGCAATTAGAACTTCCTGACAACCTTTTTAGTAATATTCCTCAAAAGATTATTAAACGTTATAAACTCAGGGCGGTATCTGAAAAACTTCCAGAACTACGCAGACATCCAGAACATGTAAGATATTCTATACTTTCAGCCTTCTTTTGGCTTAGGTGCAGAGAGATAACGGACAACCTTATTGAATTACTTATTCAAATAATCCATAGAATAGGTGTAAGAGCTGAAAGAAAAGTAGATAAAGAATTATTGAATGATTTCAGGCGTGTTAATGGAAAAACAAACTTATTATTCCAGATAGCAGATGCGGCTTTGAATAACCCTGATGGTATAGTTAGAAACGTAGTATTTCCAGTAGTAAATGAAAACACACTAAAGGCACTGGTAAAAGAATTCAAGAATACCGGTTCTAAGTACCGTCAAAAAGTTTATACTGTCATGAGGGCTTCATATGGAACACATTACAGACGAATGGTTCCAGAGATTTTAGACACACTTGAGTTTTGCTCTAATAATGAAGTCCATCGTCCTGTCATAAAGGCTTTAGAGTTAATAAAAAAATATACTGGTGTTGCTTCACATTACTTTGCTGATGTTGAAGATATTCCTATTGATGGAGTTATAAGACCCAGTGTAAAAGAAATGGTTATAGAAAAAGATGATAAAGGTCAAGAGCGTACCAATCGTATTAACTATGAAATAATAACACTGCAAGCACTTCGAGACAAATTACGCTGTAAAGAAATTTGGGTTATTGGGGCTGATAGATACAGGAATCCAGATGAGGATTTGCCTACAGATTTTGAAGAACGTAGGGAAGAAAACTACAGGGCTTTAAAACAACCTTTGGATTCAGAGGAGTTTATAAACAAAATCCGTCAATCCATGTATGATGGTTTATCAAAGTTAGATATAGCTATGCCCAAAAATGATAAAGTTAAATTTACAGAAAGGGGCGGTAGAAGCTGGATTAGTATTACACCATATGACCCACAACCTGAGCCAATGAACCTTTCAAAACTTAAAACTGAAATAATGCGTTATTGGCCAATGACAAATCTCCTTGACATACTCAAAGAAGCCGATTTGAGAATTAATTTTACTGAACAGTTTAAAACCGTTGCATCTCATGAAAGGTTAGACCGCTCAATAATTCAAAAGAGATTAATATTATCCTTGTTTGGTCTAGGCACAAATACTGGTTTAAAGCGTATTTCAGCAGGAAAACATGGTGAATCATATCAGGATTTACTCTATATCAGAAGAAAATTTATAAATAAAGATAATCTTAGAAACGCTATTTCTACAGTTGTTAACGCAATACTTTCATCACGAATCCAAGAAATATGGGGCGAAGGAACAACAACATGTGCTTCTGATTCAAAAAAAGTTGGAGCATGGGATCAGAACTTAATGACGGAATGGCATGTTCGTTATCGTGGACGTGGAATAATGATATATTGGCATGTTGAAAAGAATTCAGCCTGCATTTATTCACAGTTAAAAACCTGTTCATCATCAGAAGTTTCAGCTATGATAGAAGGACTATTAAAGCACTGTACTGATATGGAAATTGAAAAGAACTTTGTTGATACACATGGACAAAGTGAAGTTGCCTTTGCTTTTTGTCATCTTTTAGGATTTAATTTGATGCCTAGATTAAAGAATATTGGAAAGGCAAAACTATATCGCCCTGATGCTGGTATATCAGATATGTATCCAAATTTGCAACCTATATTGACAAGAAATATCAATTGGGAACTTATAAGACAGCAATATGACCAAATGGTTAAATATGCTACTGCCTTACGTCTTGGAACTGCTGAAACCGAAGCCATTATGAAAAGATTTCAAAGAAATAATGAAATTAAACATCCTACATATCTTGCATTTATGGAACTGGGTAAAGCTATAAAAACTATTTTTCTTTGTGAATATTTAAGGTCAGAGGAATTAAGAATTGAGATTCATGAAGGTCTTAATGTTATAGAAAACTGGAATTCAGCTAACGGATTTATTTTTTATGGAAAAGGTGGAGAAATATCAACCAACAGGTATGAAGACCAAGAAATTGCAGTTTTGACATTACATTTATTACAAAATTGCCTTGTGTACGTTAATACTTTAATGATTCAAAAAGTTCTTACACAAAGCAAGTGGTATGATATTATGACACAAGAAGACTTCCGAGCACTCACACCACTTATCTATACACATATAAACCCATACGGAAACTTTGATTTGAATATGGAGGAAAGAATACCAATAGACATTGCCATAAATTAACATTTACTTTGCCCCTGGTGACACGGATGCTCCCACTACCCCTATTTCGAAGGATTTAGTGTCTGTTTGAGTTTTATCTGCATATGTTATCGTTGCATCAGCTCCTGAAGCAATATTATATTGGATTGATTTAAGGATCTTTCCTTTTGAGGTACATGTAAGATTAATTTTGGCTGTAGGTTTAGGATCATTTACAGCAACCCAACCGTAATCATCAACCTTCACATCTTTTGTACCAATTGCTCCCCAATTACCATCTTTGTCATAACCATATATAGTTTTGGTTACTGTGTGATGACCTATTACCTTCCACTCCTGGTGTGTTGTTTGATTCCAGTTATAAGATACAACTACCTTGTATTTTCGAGCATTCTTTACAGCAGTGTCCAGAGTTGACCAATTTATAGTTTTACTAAATGTAATGCCTGGATATGAATTGCGATCAATTTTACCAAGGTCAAATAATTGCCCGAATGTATAATCCTCTTCTATAAATTTGTTCTTAAAAGTATCAACTTTCCATTGCGGATGATAACTAAATTTATCTAAACCATCACTCTTAACTATTTTTACTTCTAATTCTCCTGATGTCGAAGTTGTTGGTGTCGATACTGGAAGTACTTGTGTTGTTGCGGTAGCAATACTGGAGGCTCCATTCTCATCTACAACCATATAGCAGAATGTGTATGTCCCCAGCGCGGATGCAACTACAGTGCCTGATACTATATTAAGCCCTGGGATATCTAAATCTATATTTCCAGCTTTGTAAAATACATTACTATCGATAGTTTGTTTTTCGGCACTTGAAGATGGTATAAAACCAGTAATTCCGTCTTCGGGACTTACAGCAAAATAGTGAGTCATTTTATCATTGTCTTTATCTTCGCCCTGAGCTCTAATCTGGATCGACTCTCCAACATTAACTTTATCAGGTACCCAAATAGATGCTGTTGGAGCATTGTTATCGGAAAAAATAAATGGTGCTAATGGTATAGTAAGATAATTGCAATATGAACCCTCCTGTCGCCAGACCCGACCTATTCCCCAAGAGAAGTTTGTCGGTGGTTGTATAATGTGTACGTAATTTTCCCAAGGTATATCTAAGAAATCACCGCTTAACTTTGTGTTTGAAGGATATTTTGAGGGTGTTTGTATATCCCGGATAACTTCGTATATATCCTTTTGTTCCAGGACCGACGGATCTAGGCATAATCCGTAGCATATTCCCATTCCATAGATAATGCTATTTCTGTAGTAGCTAGAAGGTTTGCTTAGATTTTTAACTAAATAAGCTTTATCAAAACGAAAATCCTTTTGGCATAACTCATATAAAGTTTTTTTACTTGCACTCTCCAAAAGAACACTTTTCCAGGGGTATTCAATCCAGTTTCTTTCGTCGTATTTCGTAGATAATTTTGTGTCATCCGGAAAAAACATATTAGGGTATTCCTCATCCATCATTGTATAGCCTAAATATCTATGTCTTATTCCGCCGGCAATAGATTTTTTATCACCAAAAGGTTCTCCATAGACAAACAGATATAGAGGATTTTTTGTATCTGTCATATTTCCCCACCATTTTCCAAGTGCCATTTCTGGATTAATATTCTTTGCTGACCTGTTTTCTGTTTCAAAATAATTTTCTATTCCAAACTCACTATTTAAATAATCATTTGCTGCTTTTAATAGTTCTTGAGTATTCGTATAAATAGGTATCTTATTAACCTCACCTAGAACAATGGACGGAATACTAAAAGATATTAAAATGATAAGCAAACCTACTATTTTTTCTTTCATTTTATTGCTCACCCCTTCATATTTTTGCAAAATAAAAAATCCGAGGTTTTTCCTTCGGATTTTTTATTTTAGAATTTATTTATTTTTTTAATGCTGAAATAGATATTATAGGATTGCCTGCTCCTGAGGAAGAACCCACCATGTATTTACCATCTTCTGTATCAAATGACTTAAACTTAAGCTCATAATCTCTAACCGTCTTTTTCTTGACATGTTCTAATACTTGGTTAACAAGTGTTTCACTAAATTTACTTGATAAAACTGTCTTTAAGTCAGAATACTGTTTTTCTAGAGCGTATTCACTTTCAACGTCTAGATCAAAGCAAACCATGTCACCAGTATCATCACCTATATATACGCTTATAGAACAATCCTTTGGAACTATGAATCCACTTTTTTCGTAAACTTCAGTTTTTATATCAACAGTTCTTGTTGCCTGTATCCAATTAACTGATGAGCCTAAAGCTTCTGATACAAATCGAAGAGGTACGAAAGTTCTGTCCTGTACTATTATTGCAGCTGCATCAAACGTAACTTCAGCACTATTAACAACAGCCTTTTTATATCCGATCACTAATGTTATGGTTTTATTCCCCTTTTTTATAAGAACTGTTTTTGCATTTGCCACCCATTGAACATCAGCACCCATTGATTCTGCCACAAATCTTATTGGTATCATTGTTCTGCTAGTATCAGGTTGTATAAATGGTTTTGCATCCGGAAATGCTACTTGGCTGCCATCTACCTTCACTGTAATATTATCACTTGTTGCCCATGTGTTTACTGAAAACATGGCAAGAATCAATGATATAAGCATAATAAAAGATAGCTTTCTCATATTAACACCTTCCTTTTAATTATTTTTGAACTTATATGTTAGAATTTAGTCATTAGAAGCATCATGCAATACTTCGATATTTAAAACTAATGGATTATCAAGCCATTGTTCATATTGTTCTTCGGTCAGTTCCATTACCTTATTTTCAGTCCAACCGGCACACAAAGCCCTAGCTCTCATTTATATATACCCCCTCCGAAACTTCAACTAAAATACTTCTAAACTATTTTCCATAAAATTCATTCTCCGCATAAGTATTATATCTTAAAATGTCATAATAATGCAAATACCAATACAACAATTGCTATACTCGAAATTACTTTTTCTAAGGAGCTTCCGGTTGTAATGGTAATAGGAAATGATATTTTCTTTTGTTTAGGAAACAGTAGCATTACTCCCTGCTCTGTAAACATATCTGCTATAACATGGCTTAGCATACCAAAGCAGAAATAAATCGAATAGTCGGCTATCTTATAATAGCTAAAGAGATATTTTAGTAAAGCAAATGTTACAACCACTGCCATAATTGAATGTGAATACCCTCGATGCGGAGAAAAAATTAAAGCACCTAATAACAAACCTACTAGGATAATTGGTGGCTGGTTATAAGCAATACCTATGATAGTAGTAACTATTGCAACTGTTATTGTTGCTATTTTTCTTATTATGCTGTAAATTTCTTGAGAAACTCTTGTTATAGACATTGCAGACAATATAATACTTCCCACAAAAATAGCTAAATACTTTGTGTTGTAGAAATATATAGAACCTGCAACACCAGCTACTATAAAAAGTAGCATTAAGAATTTGCGTATATATTTAAACTTTACAGGAGTAAGTGCATTGGATATCGTGGATGAGCCTGTATCAATATCACATATTAAAACACCAGCATAAACAAACACAAACGGCATTAATGTCTTTGGCTCTGCAAAGTCGCTATAATGTATATTGGATAATATTAAGCCTGCTGAGGAAAGAGCTATTAGTGTATGTGTCGTTCCTTTCATCTGATCACCACCTTATCTATATATTCTCAAATAACCGGTTAAACTGGAGGGGGATTATTTCCCCCCATGCCGGGCTTCACGGCATTACCCTTTGCCCGATTATTATTTTCGCTTTAAAAATCTTTGCCTATCAGTTCCCGCAGAGCCATCTGCCAATGCAGTTATCTCTCCAGTTTTGTAAGCTCGGTTATACCTTATTTAATTGCTGTGATCGCAGAATGCATATCTATACAGCACACTTACGGTATGACTTCGGCAGCTATATTACACATTCATATACTTTCGAATTATCCAGCTACAATACCTCACATACTCACTCAACTTCAAGCCCCTTTGCTGTTGGTATCTGCCAAATTAACCGGTTATATATTTCAGTGATATATTATGTTCTCAAGGTGCATCATGAGCTATACTAGGTCTTGTAAATCTGGAAATATAGCCCATTATATTGTAAAAGTTCAATGTTTAACGTATAATTAAATTAGGTAATAGGAAAGCGAAGCTACTTATTCATACTTTTATGAAAAGTGCTGTCAATATACCTTCCGAGTATGTCGGATATCGCTTTAATGTGTAAAGTTTTTCTCAAATACTCACTGTCGCAACCAGTGAGTATTTTTCATTTCAAGCTTATAAATTAATTTTCACTAATAAGTTCGGTGATAGCAACGCCTAATGCTCTAGACAATTTTTCAGCTGTTTCTAGCGAAGGTCTTTTTTTACCTGTTTCTAGTTCAGATATAAAACCATAGCTAACGTTACTTATCTTTGATAATTCATGCTGGGATATATTTCTTTGTTTTCGTAATTGTTTAAGTTTTTCACCGAACATCTTTTCCACTCCCTTATTTTTCTAATACAAATTATACTCTCTATAAAGAGCATTTAAAATATCTGTTTAACTCTCCATAGAGATTTCATGGCAGACTATCTTATGTTTTCTTGTTGTAGCTCTTTTTTCTATTGATTTAATACGTTTTAGTATCTATAATTATAAATAAAACTCTCTATAGAGAATTAGAAGGTTAACTATGAATAATATTGACTTAGGAAAACGTATAAAAGAGCTAAGAAAACAATCTGGTTTATCTACAACAAAATTATCAAATTTAACAGGTATTTCATCAGGATATATAAGCGAACTCGAAAATAATTTAAAGTCTCCCTCAGCTGAGATACTATTAAAAATTATTGATGCCTTAAATATAACTGTTGCTAGCTTTTTTTATGAATTTCCTTCTGAACCTTTATCTAGTGATCTAAAAGAACTTGTCACTGCAGCCAAGGATTTAAGTTCAGAAAATCTTGAACTTATCTTAAAATTAATTAAAAAATTGAAATAAACTTCTTATTCAAAAAGGTCTTCAACGCTTAAATTCAACACCTTTGCTACTCTTAATGCAACTTCTATTGAAGGATTCTTTAATCCATTCTCGATCAATGTATAGAAGCTTCTTGATATCTTTGACTGTTTTGCAACCTCCTGATGTGTCAGCTTTAACTTTAACCTTGCTTCAAACATTCTGTTTCGCATAATATTTCTCCTTGGATACTATTGGTAACAACCTTAGAAAATCATACATTATAAAATAAATTTTGGACAGGACCATCTTTTTGGGCCCTCAATAATTTTAGGGACCATTTTTTTGGACCCCCCATGGGGTATATAAGAGAATTTTTGACAAAAAAATAATGGCTTTTAGCCATTCCTTTTATCGGGAATATGGGGTTTATAATCCCTTTCTTTTAACCTTTTGGACAGCTTCTTTGCTACTTTTTACCCCAAGCTTTGCAAGAATCTGTTTAATTTGCTTTTTCAAAGTACTCTCCGATTTATTTAGCTTTTCTTGTATTTGCTCCCTGGTATATCCCTTCTCAATTAGCGCAAATACTTCTTTCTCAGTAAAATTCAAATCTTTTATCTGTTCTTGTTCTTTGAGTCTGGCATAGTCTTTTAGAATTACTTCGAAGGCACTCCCTGTTTTATGAGTCTTTCGTATCACATCTGGAATATCATAATAATCATCTTTAGTTATATAATTTACTGCGCCGGCTATAAACGAATCCCTGATAATATCTTCATCTTTGAATGATGTAAGCATTATAATTTTAACCGTTTTGCCCTCAAGGATCTCCTGAGCTGCCAATATTCCATCACACTTGTTTTCTTGCAAGTTTATATCCATAATTATTATATCCACATCAGTATCCTTACTTAACAAAACAGCCTCCGTTCTGCTCATAGCTGTAAACACTATTACAAAATCATCTTGTTTGCCCAGGTAACTTACTAGTCCCTGAAGCCATTTGATATCATCTTCGATAATAGCTATTTTTATTTTGTCCATTATATCACCTCCGCGATGCCAGGAGATAAAATAACTTTCTGATCAGGAAATCCAATAAGTACTCTTGTACCCACTCCCTCACCACTCTGTATATCCAAGGTTCCTCCATGCTTCGTAATAACATTATAACAGTAAGATAAACCTAATCCAAAGTTAAGGGTATGTTTTTTAGTTGTAAAAAACGGCTCAAAAATATGAGATAAGTCTTCCTTGGATATTCCATGCCCATTATCTGTTATTGATAAACAAAGTTCTTTTTTTCCCTTAAAACAGTCAATTTTTAGTTCTCCAATACCTGGCTCTATTGCCTCTATAGCATTTTTAAAAATATTATTAAGTACTTCAATAAAATGTACTTCATCACACTTTATAATAACATCATTCAAATGACACATAAATATTTTAACATCTTTCCTGTCTGCAATTGGCTTGATTACATCAATGGAACTCTTTACAATAACCCCTAAGTTATTTTCTTTCTCGTCAATAATTATGTCTTCCATTTGCTCACGGATCCTTTTGACCATTTCGTGTAAATGGGTTGCTGCGCTCGATATTATTTCAAGGTTTTTATTGACATCATCAATATCGATATTCTCTTTATTAATTGACATTTTAGCATTATCGCAGCAAATAGAGATTACATTAACCTCATTTTTTATCGTATGATTCAATATTCTGGTTCCGGATGTAATAGCTTTTATCGTGCTATCCAAGCGCAGCTTTTCAAACTTTAGTTTAACTCCCATAACACCATAATTTGCTGCGAAATACAGGAAGCCTAAGAACTGTATCGGCATTAGTATAATAAAGAATCTCCATGCATTATCTATTCCTAGAGCTCTCGCAATCACATTTGCCACAGCCGCATAACTAATAAGAGGAGCCGCCACTAATGTAGTTAGCAGTTTATACTTTTTTACTGGAGGAGATTTTTCTTTAACGTAGGAGTAAATAAGGAAAAAAGCACCTACAAACATATAAGGAGCCGCCCATATTGACAAATACCTGAAATGCATCATAACCTCATGCGGACTTCTCAAGTAATTGCTTTCGACAGGCAGTAATATCCAACTTAGCAGTGACGGTATAGCTAGCAATAAGTAAAGTTGAATCTTACGGTTCTTGGGTACTATATTCGCAAAGCTCAAACCGTACATAAGTATAAAATAAGGACCTATATTATGGCCTATATTTGTCATAATAGCATCCGTAGTCCACATTATCTTTATTACGCTATCTGAAATATGATAATTATTCACTAAAAATTCTATTATATTTTCGTGCCAAAAGGTCGAGAACGTAGCAAGACCTGTTACGAAAGTAACTGCTGCGCACCATCTCGTAGATTCTGTTTTGTAGTCTTTTACAATGATGATTGTCCCTAGTAGCCATAAAAGCAAAGCGACTATTATAATCACCCTTCTATCCCCCTCAAAAATTTCATTGTGTTATCTCTTATCTTTTTCTTTAGAAGTACTATCCCAGAGTGCCCGCAGTCATAAACGTACCTTTGCGGTCTCCCCCATGCCTCCCATAATTTATTTGTATCCGGAGGCAAAACATATTCATCATATCTTCCTGAAACAAGCAAGATTTTATTTTTATCGATTATTGGCTTACTTAAGCTCGGATTAATTATTTTCCAGCAATCACTCAATTGCTCCTCATAAAATTTGTTATTTACAAAATCTCTTTTTATGTATTTACCTGAAGTCGCATGAAATATTGTATAAGCCAAATCATTAGCATAAAACAATGATGCCAGGGCATCGACATCTTCATGCTCGCAAACAAGATTAGAAACTAACCCTCCAAGACTAAGACCTATTATATATACAGTTTCCTTCTTAATATCTTTTATGTATCTTATTAATGCTCTTATATCGCTCACAGCTTGCTTGAATGCATTTAAAGTTCGTATTGTATTCGCTGTCAGAAAATACTCTCCATTATAGGCGGATTCTTGTGGTGCTCTTTCTAGATGATATGGCAGAACATAACTATAAGCATTGAATCCTTCCTGCATAATGCCCTCTTTAAATATATTATCGAGCTTATTTAATTTGGATCTCCAGCCGTGAATCATTATAATGTTTACCGGTTTTTTCGTATTTTTTGTGGCGTAGTAGAAAACAGCATCTTTTCCGTCACCATCAACCTGGCTCGAAAAACTTATTGTTCCATACTCATAGTTATCGCTTGAATCGCTTTTCTCAAATTTTAATTCTGGAATATCTGGCCTAGCATAAAAGTCTATATTTACCTTCGATATCTCGCTTTTATCGTAATAAAATTGATCTTTTTTTGTATAATTTTTGTGTAAATCATACAGACCATAACGGTCTGCAATTTTTGCCATTAATTCAATCATTACTTTTCCTCCATGATCAAAAGTCATCGTAAATCCATCTTGTCTATAGTACAATCATATAAAATAATGTAGTGAACAACTACTTCTAACAATATTTCTCATTTAATACTAACCTTTTGATAATGCTGTGTCAATTCGACATTATTTTTGATTCTTATAACATCATAATTAAAAATGCAAGGGTGAAATCTCTAATTGATTCAAACCTTTAACTTAAAAATCCTATATTACATAAAAATGGACAAATCTCTAAAAAATTAGTATAATATAATAGTACATATTAAAAATATACCATTAAATCCTATGGTAGGGAAAGTGTGGTTTCATTTTCTTTGTTTTGTGACGTACTAAGCTCTAAACTCTCTAAATGAGCAATAGAGTTTAGAGCTTAGTACGTCACAAAACTAGGAGGTGAAAAATGTGGTTGTTTTGTCAGTACTTCAGGCTCTATATTACTTTGTCGGCATAATATGTAGCATAATAGTAATATACGAAAAAACGGCCCCATTCCACAAAGGCCGCATTTCTTAAACAAGGTGGAAGTATCCGAAAGGATACTTCCTATTATATTTATAATATACTTCTTGTAATATTATACCCACAAATTCATTTATTTAACTATTTATACCTTTATTATATCACTATATAGTTATATATACAATATTTATCTATATGCAAAGTTACCACTAATCTGTTGTAACCTTTCGTCTAACTATCCCATAAATCTATTTGTGCATGCTCTTCTAGTTCATCCTCATAACACAAGCGGTGTAATTCCATTTCACCACGTTTGAATTTTACAGTATATGCATTTTTGTTATCTTTATAATTTTCATAGCAAAAGACAACCTGACTTTCATAATTTTTATACATAACTCTTTGTCCAGGCTTAAACTTCATATTTTATCTGATCCTGAGTTGCTACCAAAACACCTCGGATTATTCCTCCTTATTTTTTAGTCCTTCCAAGTATTTTTCTATGTCTTCAGGAGTCGGCTTCTTATTTAAAATTTTCTCGATGAGGCTTCTCTTCTGTAAAGCCAAATACTCAGCCTTTTTATACATCATATTGACTTTAGATATTTCAAGTTTAACATTAATTTTATTTTTCTCTCTTTCACTTTGCAACTCGTCTTTTAGATCTGATATGTTCTTCTCAAGCTTGCTAATATTGCTCTGTACTTCTTCATAAAATTTAGCATTCTCTAGTAATAATGGAGATTGTTTCTTCAACTTTATTCCGGACTCATCTTTTTCAAACAATGTTGAAAACATTTCAAGCAACATTCTATTTTGATTCTCTAAGTATATATTTTTTTCTCTAATTTCATTTATGCTATTCATTATTTCATCATTTTGATTAAAAGGCATAACTTTAGAATTATTCGACTTACCAGCACAAATATTAGCTATATGATTCAAACTCAACTTCAATTCCTTTTGAACCATATATACTAGCCTAACCCTATATACAGCCTCAGCATCAAGAATATGAAATTTTCCTTCCCTACTTGCATTAATATACATTGGTAGTTCAAAACTATCCCTTCCATTGAGCCAACCTCTGAGGGTCCCTTCATTAGCATATGTAATTGCAGCTGCATCTTGAGGTCTATAGTTAAGACCAAATTTAAGCTTTTCATTCATTTCAGGGGTAATAATCTTATTAGCCAAGTCTGCTCTCTCAAGCATTTTATATAAAACATCATTCTTAAATAAGATTTCTAATCTGGAAATATCATCAGCACCTTGTAAATCTGAGCTGACTATTTGATCAACAATTTCTACATTCTCATCTAAATTATCACTCATTTTTATTCCCCTTTTCTTTTGTAATTGCCCAAATTACTATATCGAGTGTTAGTATCGGAAATTTGCGCAAACGTTATAACTCTGGAAATTTGCATTTAACTATAAGCTCTCGCACAGTATCGCAAAATTTTATAGTTAAATTATCTCTTAACAATTCAAATAAATCAATATTTTTTGTGCTAAATTCAAATTTCGAGCATTACAATCAATATTTTACAAGCTAAGGTGTAAAAATAGTAAGTAATTAATGGATTCCATTAACTCATTCGTATTCATCAATATAATTTTAATGGAAATCATTAAAATTATATTGATTTTTCATTAATTCTATTGTATACTTATAATAAATTAATGATCCTTTAGTATTAAATTAATGAATTTTTAAGGAGGCGGTTGGTTTGGTTATAGGTTTTGATTTAGGAAATAGATATGCAAAGGTTTTTGGAGAAGACTATAAAGATGAGTTATTTGTTGCCTGGAGAGAAGTGTCTGAGGAAGAATACAATTCGACAGAAGGAGTTGATGGTATTGCAAAAGTTAAATACAATAGCAGATTTTATCTAGTTGGTAACGTAGGTAATACTGGTATAAACATGAGAAACAAAGGAGCTATTGAGGTTAGAGATCAGTCAAATTTTATAAAACTCGTCATGATATCAAAATATCTTAAAACTCTTGGAAAAACCGATGATCTTGATTGTAAAATTGTAACCGGAACACCTTATGATGATTATGATAAAACACGTCATGATTATTGTTCTCTAATGCTTTCAAAAGATGCAGAACTTATAGAGCTGGATGGAGTTGAATATAAAATTAAGGTTACTGATATTGATGTCACCAAACAGGGAGCATGTGTTATTTTGACCTTACCTGACAGGAAATCTGCGAATTACTTGATTTGGGATTTTGGTGGTGAAACCTTAGACCTTAGCTACTTTGAGAATGGTATACGAATTAAAGGTAAAACAATTGATTTTTCATTAAATAGAATATTTGCTGATTTAGGCAAAGATTTGAACCAATATATTGATGTGGATAGGCCATCACTCTTAGATGCAAGATTTCAAAAAAGCATAGAGAATCTCATACTAACTGGAAGGTATAAGAATACAACTGTTATAAAAATTGAAGATGAGGTAGTTGAATTAGGGAATTATGTTCACTCATATCTTCAAGAAAGATCGGATAAAGTCATTTCTGATGCAATAAACGAACTAGATCTTAATAAAACAAGCTTGAGTAACCTGATAAACATTTTTGTAGGCGGAGGCTCTAAACTCCTCGAAAAAGAACTATTAAAGAATACTTTACTTAATAACAAAAGGATTCAGGAAGAACCAGAATTTTCAAATGCAAGAGCATACTATAAAATTGGGAAATCGAGATGGATGTGATCTGAATGGGAAAGATAAAAAATGTTAATATACAGCTAGATCATGATAAAAACCGTGAAAAAAAAATTATAGACCTATTGGAAAATGTCAAGAAAGAAGATGGCATAAGCCATAAAGAATATATTATTTCGGCATTAGAGAATAGAAATGACATTTTATTAAGAGAACTACAGGAGATTAAGCAATTACTACTTTTATTTACATCATCGCAAAAGCCAGAACTGCACCAAAGTTCTAAAGGTCATATAAAAAAAATTAGTGCTTTAGATGATGACATTTCTAAAGATGATATAAATTTTTAAGTTCACACTTTTTGATATTCCAAAAACTCAGTGAGGGACCTTTAAAAAGATGACTAAATTCTTGTATCAAGACGGTTTAGATTTGAACCGTCTTTTTTATTTTTTACTCATTGATCATTGATAAGGTTTAGTCCTTATCAATCTCAAATAGAATATATGGATCCACGTTATATAACCTTGCCATTTTTAACCCTGTTATAATGTTAGTAATAGACTTACCTTTTTCTATTTTCTGGTACTGACTTAGTGTTATATCTAAAGCTCTAGCTACTTCTTCCTGTGTTAGATTGCTTCGATTTCTATATTCTTTTATTATCATATTATCATCTCCCCAATTGCATTATATTAAAGTTTACATATAAATTTAAGTTAATTTTATGAGGTGTATTTTTATCTATTTATTATTATCTATTTACTATTTTATATGTAATATTGTTTGTTTTGCGAATTGTGAGAAAGGTCTATGATTTTATTTTCGGAACTTTGACTTTCAAGCATTGCGGAACTTAGGAATTGTGGGAAATTAAATGGCAAACGGGGCTGCTGCAAAACATCAAATCTCACATCATATTGTTCAGTTATGAAAAATTTAAGTACAATATGTATGTAATAAAATATCTTGCAGCAGCCCACGTTATTCTTATAACCAAAAGTGTTTTTCAAAAACGGATGAGTTAATATATACAAAGATAGCAAATGTTAAAAAGGTTGATATTTCAAGCATTATATTACCTATTGTACCTCCTATGAACACTCCTAAATTAGCCAATAAAGATAAGAAAAGACAACCAAATATTATAATATAACCTTCAAACATAATAATATACCTCCTATTATACAACGAATGAACTGAAGGAACTTTCTAATTCCTGAGATAAGGTGATAAGGTCATCAGACTTTTCAACCAAATGTTTATTCATGTTGACTTGGTCATTTTTTGCATCGATTATATTATCAACATTAGTAAGTATATCATTAGAGTCGGTATGTATTGTATTAATTGAGTTTACTATATCCAAACTTGAAGTTTCAATGTTTATAATGAATTTTTTTAGAGAAAGTATAATGTTAAGGGTATTGTCATGAAAGATTGTATTCTGCTCAAAACTATCTATTACAGAGCCTATAGATTTTTTGCTGTCGTTTACAATATTCTGCAGCTCCAGAGCAGAACTTTTTGTATTTATTATTTCGTTTGATAGTTGATTGATAATTTTATCAATGCTATAAGCCGAATTCTTCGATATCTCGGATAGCTTCCGGATCTCTTCGGAAATCAAATTGAAACTTTTTCCGCTGCTTTGAGTATCTATTTTGGCGGATTCAATAGCTGCATTAATTGAAAGCAGCTTTGTTTGACTGGAAATTTCCGTTATAACTTTTGTTATTTTTGAAATTTCTGTTGAGGCATTTATAAGGCTACTAATATCGGATATTATCTTGTTTATTGAAAGAATTATTTTTTCAAAAGTGCCGTTTAAAGTATTTATAGAAGATTGGTTACTACTATTTATTTCTTTAGATTTACTTGTAACAGCATCTATAGAGGATAAGCTATCTTTTGCATCTTTAATAATATCTATAATACTTACAATATTATTTTTCTCGCTGCTAACCTCAAGTTGTAACTTTTGCATTAAGTCCCTTATAGTATCTATCATAGATGATAGTTCTTCAGATATAGCATAATTTTGTTGGCATGATGAGGATAATGATTGTGAACAGTCGCTAGAAGTTACAGAAGCCTTTTGAACGTGAAAAATTAAATTCTTAATACAATCTATCATGTCAGAAAAACTATCCGTTAAAAAACCTATTTCATCCTTACGATCATTTACTAAAGCTACATCAAGCCGCCCTTGTTTTGCCTTGTCCATAGCATTAACAAGTTTTTTTATACTATAAACAAGATCTCTTGATATTCCAAACGATAACAAAGCTCCCAGGAGCAGAGCTATTATACTATAAAACCAAATTTGTTTTTTAACCGCACTAATGGTTGAAACTATACTTTTAATCTCAGTATATGATACTAGTGACCATTTAAGAGGAATCCCTTTGATATCATCTATTGTTACATAGGTTACCAGATGTTCCGTCCCATTTATTTTACCTGTGAAATAATTATTCCTTTCTTCTTGAATTCGGTTATAAATCTCATTTGGTATAAGGCCAGTATCAATATTGTTTCCATCTTGGTCTCTGTTTTGAGGGTCAAAAACGATGTTTCTATTAGATCCTACCAACATATACTTGCCACCACTTGAAAGCTGCAATTCTTTAAGCACGTTATTAATGGCAGACTCATTTATGTAGAATATAATCGTTCCTACAGAATTATTTAGACTTGTAGGAGAATACATTTTTCTTACAAGAGTAATAACATGCCCATTTTCAGAATTAGCTTTTATTGTAGGAACTGTTTCTTCGTATGTATCTATCCATAAGGCATTTGCTTTGCTCTCAATGAATTTTTTCATAACTGGATATTCGAATACTGAAGGTTGTTTAATTTCAAAAGTGTGATTTCCTGAAGTGACAATTTGCCCTGAATTGGTTACTATACTTATATTAACTATATCGGTTTGTGTAAGCAAATTTCTGTCTATTGACTTTGCTATATCGTTTATAATACTGGCAGCAACTAACTGATCCTGTTCTTTATCTAAATTTGTTACAAGGTTAGTTATTTCATCATCTCTTGAAAGCGATAGTGAAAGCTTTTCAATTTCGGTTAAAACAACTTTTAGATTAATTTGAGTTTGCTTTATCATTTCATAAGTATTTTTACTTTCCTGATTAATCAAAGTACTTGAAATCGTGTTTAAAGATATGAAAATAACAAAAAGCATAGAAGTTATAATGATTGCGAATGATAAGTTAAGTTTTAAACCAATTCTTAAAGATTTGAATAAAGACTTTAATAAATACATAATATCCCACCTCTCTTAAGATAAAAAACCTATGATCATCCAATAAACCTCTATAAATGGGGATTAAGCTAGATATGCGTAACTTAAGATATGTTATAGATATATTATATCACAAAAACTTATTTAATTTCATATATTTTATTAGCGCTCAAAATTATTATCCTATATTGACTACTCACAAAATATATGTTAAATTATGAATGTGGTTAAAAATAACAATGAAAGGAGTAAGATACAGTTTGTGAAAACATACACATTTGAAGTTTTAAAGTTTGAGAATGAAGAAGTACAAAAAAAGGTTGCTACGATAATTTATGATTCAAATCTTCCGGAGGACAAAGTTTTACCTGAAGTTACAAATTTGTTTAATAATCCAGTAGTAGCTCTAAAGCTCATAAATATAAAGGAGAAAAAAGAAGCAGGAAGGCCTAAAGCAATAAATTTTAATGATGTACAAGAATATAAAAGTAGAGGATTCACTCAAGAAGAAATTGCTCGACAAATGAAGGTGAGTTTATCAACTGTAAGGCGCAATTGGGACATAAGAAAAAAATTGCATTAAAAATTAATGGTTGCCATACCTTTCAATGCTCGGAACATTGAAAGGCTATGCAGGTATCACTCTACCTACACAAGCGATTAACGCTAATAGCAACCAACTATAAGGATATCATAAAAATAGCCTCCTTAAAAGTTGGAATTTGTGTAGGGATAAAAGTTATACAAAAACAACTTATTTAGGAGGTCATTTTTATGCTGAAGAAAATGCTGCAGGAGCAGAAAGAAAAACTTTACTTGATTATACTTAAAAACAAAGAACTTTGTTGCGATGAAGTGTTAGCTCAGTCTCATGAAGTTGACAAACTTATAGCAAAAGAACAAAGGAGATTAAATAGCCATCAACCAGTAAAACGCAGGAAATGACAGAGGAATTTTAAAGACTCCTGGTGTTTTCTCCACCAGGAGTCTAAGAAAGGTAATACCTACAAAGAGGCATAACCCCAGTACATAACTATTATATAGAAAAATGCGCTGTTTGTATATAAGCATGTTTTCGTGCCCTTGGTAGGATAAAAAAATTTCGTGGAGGTATGAAGCATGGTTAAAATCATTATTAGTCGTGAGTTGGCTTTTAAACTTAATTCTAGCATATCATTAGACATTTTTATATCTAAACGTTTAGAAGGCTTTTTAGAAGGCTTAGAGTTCCTTGAAGAAATCTTAGATAAATTATGTATCACATCACCTAATGAAATCATTATTGAAATACCTGATATTAAAGCTTTAAAACTGAAAAAATACATTGAGTATAAGATACAATCTTTATCAAACACTTACAAACAGATATCCGTAATAGTTCCGGAAGAATTAGATGATAAATATAGGGCATTTGCAACATGTGAAACAGAAGAATTACAACGGTTTTATGAAAAACTATGTAGGACGACTGAAAATATAAACTAAAGGGAGGATTAAATATGTTTGGTTTTTTAAAGAGACATAAAAATAGATTAAATAAAGTAGAGTTGATACATTTTATATTTAATAAAATTGAAAGTATTTATTCGCTCAGCGATTATTACCAAATGGAAACCCGCCCCAAAACATATAATGTAAATACTGTAATAAGAAACGTGCCTGTTGTAGTTGAGAATGGGAAAGTTCTTGCGAGAGCTAGATATACAGGTATCCCGGATGGTATTGTTTATTTTGTTTTTCAATTATCCAACATTCAAAAAAACTATGTATCGAGCACTAACACAATAGATGTCATAATAAATGCTACAATAAAAAGCGGGAAGTGCACACATTATAAATTCGAATTGGTCCCAATGTATGAAAGGAGGGTTTTGCCATGTACATAATACTTAGTTTTTTAGGTGTTCTTTATCTTCTCGATCTGCTCAATAAAAACGCTTATAAACTTCTTCCCCCAATAAACATAAGCGACTTCTTTGTTCGTAAGCTTGCAATAAAAGAGATTACTTCTGTTAAAGATTATATCTTAGCATTGGTTAAAATATATATAGATCTGAAAAATATACGCAATATAAATGATGATGATATTAGCAAATTTGATGCAGCTGCACTAATAGAGCTGAAACAATTTATAAATAGTGATCTAAAAAAATATATTGAAAAACTGATGAGAAATAATATATATACCCTTGACAAGATTAATAGTCATATCCAATGTACACTAAGAACCGGTACCCTTGATTTTTATTTATCGCAGGATTATGGTTTTGTGGACTATTCGAGAATCAAATTTCAATCTTTTTCAGAGGATAGCCCTATTTTGGACCTTTCTACCAAATCCGTTTCCTACACATATAAAATAAAATCGAAACATATAAGATTCCTGAATCCAGATGTGAAAACGATTTGCGAAATACGAGAAATTCTTAAAACATTAAATATTAGCCAGAGTTTTAGCTTGCAGTCAGCATCGTAAATTCTGTCTGATTTTCTGTCTGAAGGTCTGTCTGACCATATTTCCCTTAAGGAATTTTCAATATTTTTTCTTCAGACAGAACACTTTCAGACAGAAATATTTAACCATATACGGAAAATCCGTATACGGCTATTAAACAAATTCAGGTGGTTATTGAAATATTTATATAATAAATATAAAATTAATTAAGTCAATTAAATTATAGTAAAGGAGGCATGAATTTACTAAAAAAGAACTTAGAGAGATATTTGAAAATAAAGAAGAACTTATGAATCTTGGACTTGATGAATGGATAGAAGAAGGATTGCTTGATATTCCAAAAAAATAAATGGAACGAGGAGTATTTATGCCAACGTGTAAGAAGTGTTTGAAACGAATAAGTTGGAGAAAGTCGGTAATGGGCAAAATGATTCCTATTGAAGAAGATAAGTATTTGACATGCATTTCTGATAAAGACGGTACTGAGGATATGAAAGATTAGAAAATTTTTCTGACCCAAGATATAATGTATTAGCGAGATGCGAAAATTTACATCTCGCTAATATAATTGTCGCATCTCGAAAAGTATTGATATAACTGTATTTAGCGAAATGCGAAAAGGGGATGCGTGCAAATATACTTCCAGCTATTTCCGTAATTAAAGGTTTAAAATTTTTATTCAATCAAAGCACCATTTCTAAAGATGGTAATATTTAACTGCAATACAATTGTATTATATTTGCCGAATTTTATCGATATATGTCGAAAAAATTTTCTAAGGTTGTTAAAGTGCAGTGCAATAATTTTTTACACCTAAAATTACCAAATAAGAGTTCGACATAGTAAGCTAAAATAAAAGTAATTTTCGAAAAGTGAATTTCGCAATACGCCCCTTCCTATTGGATAAAGATTAGTAAAATATATTACAATTCGCAATGATAATAGACACACTATCGATAATGATATCGCAATCCAATACAATCGCCAATAATCGTCTCTCATTTCGATTAAATCAGTTTCATCAATTTTTCTAATTGTCTTCAATAAATCTGCGAAGGTACTGAGCAGCAGCACACTAAGGTTTAATTTTTTTCGATAATGTGATGGCTGCCGAAGAAAACAAGTATTTCTTAATCGAAATTGATTAATTGCAATCCGGCAGCACATAAAGCGGTTAATCAATTTATAATTATCGATCCGCCGAATCTCTACAATAAACGCGTATGTCAGGTTTGTTAATTTACAGCCATAAGTCATTTACTATTCACTTTAATTTTGATAAAATTAACTTCAGTTTAAACAAAGGAAGGTAAGTCAAAATGCGTGATGTGTTTCCGATTAAATACTACAGTAAGGAAGGTTTTATTGAACGGAAAATTGAGATTAATGAGGAGGACCTCCAAGAAATTATTGAAGAATACCTAATGAGCCATATGGATTTTGATTTTGACGAGGTTGAAATAGTCAATAATCGACCGATAAACATTTGGCTACATGCAAAATGCAGAACCTATGTTGACCCAGATGATGAAAAAATATCAGATGCAGAAGTAGAAATCAAAGGCGATTATGACGGAAACCCGTTGGCAGGGTTTTAAAAACGAGAAAGCTTACATGATTGATAATCAGCCACCTGCAAAAGGTTCACCTTTATGATCTAAATAATAGGAACAAAGAGATTTAATTTCGCTAATATTACTATGATTGCAGAGTAATACATTAGAAATTTATAATTTTCACATTCCTTCTTTCTTATGATACTATTTATGGTAAGGAATAAGAAGATTATAAAACCAATTGAACTAATTACAAAATAAATTCTACTGGTAAAGTAAGTAACTTCTAATGGACTCAATGATCATCATTCCTTTCCTACTTAAATTTACTGAGTAATGTAAAACATAGGTAAGAAATATTGTCTATAGTTATATTATATCACTTTTCAAGTTCGTACTAAAGTCCCAAATAAATACTAGAATCTATATAAAAAAATACATGTACTAAAGTGCTTAATTATTAATCCGCCGTTTGCCAATCTTTACGGTAAAGCAATTTCATATTATAATAAATATATCGAACAAACTAGGAAAAATCAATAAAGTATGTATAGCCTGCCTGATACACGCAGCACAAAGGAAAACAAAGTTGATAGATGATCATGTAGTAAGGCTCATAATTGAAGACGCATTTAGCTGGTAATTAAATACCCTGTTTGGGGAAGTATTCTCGGACAGGGTAATGAGCAAAATTTACGGACACAAAATTTGGGCAAAGATTATAATTGGGTATGCCGTAATAATGTTTTGAATAAGAGGTGTTTTGTGAGTGGATAAGCGGAATGTTGAAGTAATCGCACATTATAATTTAAATGGCGAAATTACCCCATTAAAAATCAGACTTATTGAAGAAAATGATGAGAAGGCTTACATGATTGATAAACCAAGTAAGCCAGTCAAAGGTTCTTCGCTAAAAATCGGGCTTCAGGGAAAGCGTTATTCTTGTTTTATCGATGGGAAAAAAGCCTACCTTTTTCTTAGCGATGAAAATAAATGGTATATCGAACCAACCTAAACGATAAGAACAAATTTGACCAGATTAGGGTGCCTGAATAACTCCGGATTACCTGCCGGAATTACACGGATTACTCACAAAACCAATATTGAGATGTAAAAAGGGGATATATTATGATATGTGCATATTGCAATAGTGTTAATACATTAAATTATACTTGTGTAGCAACAACAATTATAGATATTTACCAGATTAAAATTTTTAGTGCACACCATCTATCTTCTGTAAAGATTGCCAAAAATATTTTTTCTATAAATCTATTAATGATGTGATTTCATATATAGCAGAGCAACAACTTTACAAAGTAGAGAATAAATTTGATTATATTGATATATTTGCTAAATTAGAGGCCTCTAATTCTGAACAATAGAAGTGGTGCTATTAAAACAACAGCGTGGCAGCTTAAATGCAACCGTAATAAAAGTCCCTTTTCTCTAACCTCCCGATATTTGATGATTTAATTTTATATCATTATGTTGACTTTGTCAACATAATATTCTTATTATTCTTCCACCCAACAACCTATATTCCGTTATTTTTTGTTGACTTTTACAACAAATTATTATATAATTAATACTGTAATTAATAATAATTTGTTGGAGGTCATAGAAATGAAAATTAAAATTGTAAGCCTGAAAATCAAAAGAGAAAAAACAATAACAGCAGAGGTTATTGACAGTTCGGCAAAGGCCGGAAAGTTTCTTGTAGAACTCATAGGCAGCATGGACAGGGAACACTTTATTGTAATGGCATTAGGCACAAATAATGTAATAAATTGTGTCCAGACTGTTTCAATAGGTACTTTGTCGGAAGCACCTGTACATCCCAGGGAAGTTTTTAAAATAGCAATACTTTCAAATTCACTCAATATTATTATAGCACACAATCATCCTGGAGGTACACTGAACCCATCAAAAGCTGATATTGAATTAACAGAAGAAATAAAAAAGGCAGGAGAGCTTTTGCATATACCAGTAATAGATCATATAATTGTCACAGATACAAATTATTATAGCTTTGCAGAGAATGGCCTCTTATGAGGCCCCCCCTCCAAAGTGCTAAATAAAATATGTAACAACCCTATTGAGGGATAAACCTGAAAAAGATAATATTGATTACAGGCTTGCAATTTTATATAAAATAAAAATATAGAGGAGACTAGGGCTATGGTTAAATATCCTGAAAGCGAAGAAAAATTTATTACACCTAAAACTGACCCTTCAGAATGTCAATATAGGCTCGGGTTAGGCGAAAAGTTAACTAAAAGATTGACAGCTGCGGGAGTTTACGTTGACAAACGCTGTATAATTAATGAATTTAAAGAAGTTATTCCTCCACTATTAGGCATTACTGAAGTAGCTGCCATACTTGGATGGGACAAAAGAAAAGTCTCAGTTTACGTACAAAGAAACGTTCTTCCGGATCCATCCATTCATATTGGAGATCGCCCAATTTGGACCATAAAGCAAATTGAAGAGTGGATGAATGATGAAAAAAACAAGAAATATCTTGGTTAAAAGTCTCTTATGCTAACAGACAAAGATTAAAGGAGTCGTTGCCTTGTACCTTTATAAAATACGGTAATATAATATTGTTTTGACTAGTGGTGTAGAGAAACTTGATATATTCGATGATTACCCTATTCTGTACGTGTAGTAATGGAACAGTTAACGACTATAAGCGTGTAATTATTTTACAGTAATAGCCGCTCATTTATCCATTAAAACTGTACCATATTACGCAAGGAAAAACAAAAAATAGAAGGTTAAACACCTTCTATTTTTTCAGATTTTATTGTATCATCAAATTTGCAAGGTCTACGGTGCTAGAATCATATGAGCCATTCTTTATAAACTTTATATCCAGTTTAATAACTCCTTTTAAATCAATATTGAATTCCTTTGGTAGAGAACCAGGGGCTAAATTATATGAGGTAATCAATTTATCATCATTATAAAATTCGATAGAAGACCCTTTTTGGTTTTCTGTATCATCAAGGCCAATAATTCCCTTTAAAGCAGTATACTTTGAAGCAAGATTAAAAGAGTATGTACTATTACTGACATATGAATATAATTGAATACCTTTATTATATTCTTTTCCTCCCATTGTCATTGTTTTATTAGCATTATAATATGCGCTGCTATCTGTATAAAAAGGTAAAATTGTATCAATCATATAGCTCCATGTTTTCTCATTGTCTGAAATTTTACCAACATATATTGTATTGTTTTTATAGTCTACAGGTTGCCCTATTGATTCAGAAAAAAATCTCAATGGAACGTATGTTGTACCATTGTAAATTAAAGCAGTAGGAACATAATATTTTCCGTTCCAGTACATATTTTCTTTATCACTGCCCTTCTTTTCTTCACCATTAAAAATGAGCTTTACTCCAAATAATTCAAGATTATAATTTGTTGCTGCAAATGCAACACTTGAAAAGAATATTGAACCTATAACTAAACCTATAAGAAAGTACTTTGCTTTACTCATTTGTATTTACCTCCATTAAGTTGTTTGTTGTGCTGTTGAATTTTCGACTACACTTTCCTTCATTACTTTGTCAAACCAATCTTTTTTTATTGCTTGCGCCTACCTTCAGTATTGGAGACAGCTTTCGGGGAATTCTTTTCTTGAAATTTACTATTAAGCATAAAATTATTCCCTGCCTATTTCTAACACTAAGAATATTTCCATAAGTTTTTTAGTTATGTAATCAGCATTACCTTTATCAAACTCTTTCTCTCCTGTAAGCAGCTCTAAAAGGAAAACGGAAATTCTGGAAAAGTTATCAATTGCCATTCTGTACTGTTTTAATTCCAAATTCATATTTTCAGGAGTATCTACGGAAAAGTATTCCTGTAGTGACCTTATCATAGAATTAAGTTGTTCAGCGTTCCAAGGTTTTTGAGTTTTTAAATAATCATTAATGAGTTCGTTCCATAGGTTTTCTCTGTCCACCCTTAATTTGTTTACTTTTTCATCATCTGAAACATCATGATATTTGAGCGCTGTTATCATTTTGTATCCCCTTCCTTTCTTATATTTAAGCTTGTCTTTAGCATTTTGATAATTATATCAAAAAAAACATAATTATCATATAAATATATAAATATTTATGATTCCTATTATTAAAAATCAGGAAAATTCAATTTTGCATACTCACCAAAAAGTTCTAAAACTTTAAGGTCATAAGCTCTAGCTGCTTCCTCTTCGCTTACAAAACGACCTATAAAAATATGTTTTTGATTAAAATTTGTTTGTGCGATCCATTTTTTTCGTTGTTTATCCCAAGTAACACCTACAAAATGAGAAGAGCATTCTTTATATAATGTCTTGCGCCCCTGGTTACTTTTAGAGTTTTTTTCGATACTTGTATACCCATATTTGTATTGTAATTCATCAAAGAGACTCTCGATTTCGCTTCGATCCAGATTCGGAAAATTTCTCTTATCTACATTTCCATAGTATTTAAATGTTAAATAGTCTGCAGCTATAGCTGCTTCATCTTCCTGCAGGTATCCTCCGGCATTAATTATTTTCTCTCTTTTCTTGATTCTAACCTTCCAACGTTTGAACCTATTATCATAATATACACCAAAGTATTTCGAACTTTTCCCGGATTGCTTCATTATATAATGCATAAATTCACTATAATTACAAATCAAAATATTTTCTCTTGAGAAATCATATGAATCACCGTTTTTATGTAATAATCGTTGATTTTTCGAAAGACCAAAAATAACGGTAGAATATGAGACTCTTTTTCCGTTTATTCTCGTTAATATTTGAATAAATCCTTTTTTATTGTGAGCAGCATACCATTTGTATAAGTTTGCTTTTTCGTAATCCAACGGATCAACAATTATTAGTTCGCCTTTTTTACCAACAATGATAGGCATATTAATCACTTCCCTTACTAAACACATAACCTCAAATCTATGTATTGATTCTGGCCTTATATTACAGCGCAATGCATCAACCTTGTATTTCTAAAAAATAGCTTTTTAATAGATAATATTTTTAACTTAGTGTTCTTTTTTAGTAGCAGCTCCTGTTCATTCGGCCTATTACTGATAAGATCAAGATATATTGCATGGCTGCCAGTTGGAATAAAAACTTTCATAAGGGTATCCATATCATGCTCCTGAAGTAACGTTTCTTTAACCAAACCGACACCCATAAATCCTTGGTCAATAATAATATCACCTTTCCGCAAATTGCTTTTCCTTTGGGCGAATAATAAGTCTTTGTAACATAGGGTTCTGTATCCTATAATATTTTCTTTGATCACAAATTTATTAATTTCACTCTCCATTATTTGAATCATTGACTTGAGAGTGTGAGTATTAAAACCTATATCAGTATATCCTTTACGACATAGTTCATTAATTGCAAGACCATAATTTCCACCGCAATAATATGAAAACGCTTTATAAACAGATACTTCGTGCCTAAACCTATCAGCGTATTCCTTGCCTTTTGACTCTTTAATTACTTCATAATTTAAATCACTTAATTCATATGTGTGTCTATGTTTACCCTCTAGCTGAAAATCTTGTAGCCAAGTGCTGTAATATTTTTCTCCAAAACTTTTAGATTCCTCATATGACACAAATTCTTTAAATTCATTATACAAATTATCACCTACAATTACTTAATTTAGGCTGTATATAATTTTTAAACATTATAGCAAATTTAATGGAAGAAATAAATCTACATAGTACCAACCAGATTTAAGAGTTATCTTTCGATTTTTGTAAGTTAAGTAAATTATAAAAAGTAGTTGGTTTTAAATTAAGCTCTTTCATCGCAGCTCTTGCAGTAATCTCTTTATTAATCCATTTTTCATAAACAATGGTGAAATTTTCTGGTGTTTTAGTCTTTGGTCTTCCAAGATGCTTGCCTTGAATTTTAGCAGCTGCTATACCTTCTTCTTGTCTTTTCTTTATGTTATGTCTCTCCTGCTCTGCAACATAAGCAAGGACCTGAAGAATTAAATCGCTTATAAAAGTACCAAGTAAATCTTTGTGCAGGGTAGTATCCAGGAGAGACATATCTAATATTTTTATATCAGCTTTGAGTTCCTGTGTTATATATTTCCATTCATTTATTATTTCTTTATAGTTTCGGCCGAGGCGATCTATTGACGATATAACAAGTAAGTCACCTTCTCTGAGAGCTTTCTTAAGTAATTGGTATTGCGGCCTATCAAAATTTTTTCCACTTTGTTTATCTATTAATATAAATGCTTCATCAACCCCGGCTTCTTTAAGGCTCAATATTTGACGCGCTTCATTCTGGTCTTTATCGCTTACTCGTATATAGCCATATTTTCTCAATGTTGGCATCTCCTTTATAATTGTATTCTAAAAGGTGTGTTAATTTCCGAATATATTCATAAATTAATTTTATACTTTTTTGAATACAAAATAAATACCCTTTTGGCACTTTTTCAAGCAACCAAAAAGGTATACCTTTTTGAATGGTAGTTTTTATGAAATTAATCATTTATGTGATGTTCAACTCTTTATGATAGTACTGCAAAGTTGAATATTTACAAATCAGTTTGTTTCTATCAATATGGATATCTTTTAGTGCTTTCTTATATTCATTAATATATTTATCAAAACCTATCTTTAGTTGATGCTCTTTTTGAATTAAAACTCTATGCTCCTCAGGTCTAATATACGGATTTCTTGAATCTATATATGAATCATCAGGTATTAATACTGCTTTAGAATAATCTGCACCACAGTGATTTTGTTTATTTGTCCATAAGGCATTTGGATGATTTATTCCTGATCTTAAAGGTATACCAAAAACTACTCCGTTAATATTTACTGTAAGCATTACATATGGTCTTTCCAGTTTTCGTTCTATTTCAGGATAATTCTTTTCGTCAAATTGATTGTAAAATTTTTGATTTAGAAATATATACCTCATTATTTCCCACCCTTCCTTTAAGCAGAACAAAAGCTCCTTTATATTTCATAATAAAGGAGCTTAATCTTCTCAGTAAGCTTTTTTTATTTTACCCTGCTCGGGCTTTACGAGCAGATCTTCTCAGCGAGTTTTTCTTTATATTACCTTGCTCGTACTCTACGAGCAAATGATTTTCTATATTTAGTATATCATAAATTAAATAAAAGTAAAACACTTATTTTATCCTAATTTTCTATTTTTCTTTAACCCTTGCAAAGCTTTCATTTTAACAAAATTTAGAAGTTTGTCACATAAATAAAGCCCTCGGCCCAAATAAAAAGTGCATTAACCTATATTTCCGAAGTGTAACTAATACATTCTAACGTAACTGCATCTTTGCATTTAACAACAAGGCTCAAGAAATCCACTAAATTTCTGCCTACTAATTCCACATAGTTATCAGACATCGAAGGACTTACAATATAAACTGGCGACTCATGCAGCTCTTTATCATTCTTGACGATACAATAATGGATTCCATCAGTTCCTGAGTGAGCAAAAATAACCGCCTGCAAAGGTGTACAAAAATAGCTTTCAAAATCCCTGGTCATAATAAGACCTATCGCTTCTAGATCTTCCTTTATTTCAAATAACTTATCTAAAAGTGTCATTTTTACTTCCTCCAGCAATATTTAACTATTTAATTTCTTGATCTTATCGTTATCCTCTAAAATATTCTTTAAAAATACTTTTCGTTTATATCTTATAATCAGTTGTTAAATTTTCCATTTCATTAGATAATTGGGTATAATTAGGTTTCCCAGATTTCTTATTTTTTAATAAAGATGACTTCCTTAATATTCTCCTATAAACAAACTAGTGCACCGTGCACTTAATAACCATAAATAAGTTTCTTGCTTAGAGTTCTACCTATATTAAAAATAACATGAGAGGAATCACCTGGTTGTCTATTAAAAATAGATTCTTTTTTTAATTCCAACCTATTTTTATGACCTATCAATATTCCTGCTCCAGAAGCCTCAATCTCTTTTTTAATATCCCTACCTTTAAATGTATATGTAAAAATATATTCCAAATGGGATTCTACAAGAAAATAAAATGTATTGCAGTATACTTGGTAATTTTGCCATTTTGAATCCCTTAAAAAATCTTCTGCACTTGCCTTTACCTCGATTATTGCAATTTTGCTTTCATTATCATATCCAATACAATCCCATCTGTAATTTTTATATGAAACTTCAGCAGCTGCAATATAATTCTTTTCAAATAAGTACTTTAAAGCTAACTGTTGTAATCGGCCATGCTCCAGAAGTTCTTTAGAACTCAATGTATTTGTTAACTCTATTCTGTCAAAAAAGGTTTTAACATCCGTTTTTTTAATCTGTTTTATTTCTTCCTCAATGCAGACTTTTTCTTCTTCTAATTGCTTGATCCGTTCCTTCTGGTTTTTGATTTTTTCTTTTAAAGGCCCACTTAAGCCTCTGATCATTTTATTCCTATAAAACGGTTCCTTTGGGTAAGAGTCTCTAACAAACTCAGGAACATTATTGTAGTCATATTCAATTCTTCCTTTGAATTTTTTTCTTTTTCGGTATTCTTCTACAAACCTATCAACATCAGGTATTACCCAAATATAATTCTCATCATCGAATACTACCACTTCAAGCTTTTTAAGCTTTTGCTGCCAGCTGTAATCAAGACGTTTTATCAAAACCTTTACATTTTCTGTGGTTTCATCATTGTATTCAAGTGGGGCATCGGCAACACCGATATGCTCAAGTAAAAAATCCTGTTCCTCCTGGTTATATATTTTGAATTCTTTTATAGCATCTGATATAGCTTTCTGACTATCTTTCAAATCTTCTATTTCAGTCTTTATAGCATTTTCCCTTCTGTCTAATTCATCAAGCTTGTATCTAGCTCTTTCTTTCATTCTCTTAACTTCCTGCTTCTTTTCAAGGTAAGCAGGATACAAAGTTTTTAAATCAGATCTCCGGGTATTAGGGTTTGTGTTTCCAAGTACTTCATCTAATCCTTCCCATTCGTTATTATCAAAGAAGTCTTTTAAGACCAACGCTTTGATACCTAACTCTCTAAGATTTTTATAAGAAGCTTCAGAAACAATATTTTTTACTTGTTGGCACATGCTATTGAACTGAGATAATTTTTTAACTTGGTCATAACTCACATTCATTGAAAGTGATATGTCTTTAGGCTTTAGTCCTTCTTCAAGTTGTTTTAAAATAAGCTTACTTAAAGTATCTATACCATTAATCATACAATTAACCCCGTGTGCATCGTGCACTCCTTAATAATTATTAAACTTTTTTATCTCCTTTGAGCATATCTCTAACTTTATAATATTGCTCAATTGTCACTATTCCCATTTTTACATACCTTTTATTAGTTAACATATATTTCACTGTTGATTTAAACCATTTTCCGCCCCTCTTAGTTTCTACCCCTTCGGAATTCAATTTATCTGCAATTTCCCGCAGAGATCTGCCTTCTATATATGAGTCATATAAAAATTTTATTGTACTCTCATCTGCTAAAGGTTTAGATCCAGATGATCGGTTTTCAAGATTTCTTATTTTCTCTAAGAGCTGCTTTTCATTATTGCGACAATCATTATGAAATGTTGTTTCAAATATCCTGAAGTATGTATACCTATATCCTTGGTAAAGAATTGCATTTTTAGCGGTAGAACTTCCTTGAATAAGCTCTATATCTATTCCGTATTTTTGTGCTAGAGTAAGTCGCAAATTCAAGAAATATAGAGTGTCAAAACCTGTACCATGTTCCCATATTTCTGTTATTTTATATTTTTCTATGTTGTTAAATATCATTTTTATATAACAATCATTAATTTTCTCAACGTAATTCATATATTACTCCGTATAAAAATATATTTGTACTTCTCATCTATTATATATTAAATAATAGTAAAAGAAAAGATAATAAGACAGATAAAATAACCTCATTTAAGATAAAAGCAAAATAATTTAAAGCCCCAAGTATTACAAGAATTTTTAAAAGTCTGAATTTTAGAAGATACCCGTCTAAAAAGTATAATTGTAAATTTTTGGTTCTGACTAACATGGTGCTAAATAGTAAAAATTTGGTACACATTTACAATAGCCAATGTAAAAATTACCAGAAACTTGGATGATTAATAAGAGGAAACGAGAAAATTAACACATATTAATACATATTAGTAAAATTATGGAAGCAATAGGCGCGGAAAGCTATTTTAGTTTAAAGCGATATTTCTACATATAATCGATCTAAATATTCTGCCCTGAGCTGTTGCTTGATTAAGATGTTTAATACAATCAAAGAATTTATCTTTGTACTGATTCAATAATTGAGCAAGATCTGCTAGTGCCTTTGGAGTATATATAATTCTTTTCTTATTAAGTATATTGCGAACTTGATTTTTTGCCTTCTTATTGTGATCAAGCCTTGATGTACCGGCATATTGTATCTGGAGCTTTACCTGGAACTGATAATACAAATCACCTGTTAATTCATTTTCAAGACAGTTTTCAATTACATAAAACCAGTCATAACCGCCAAGCTGCCTTAGAACTACATATAACTTTTCGGGTCTGTTAAGACCAAGTATGTTTTGAAGAGTTTTGGCATTAAAGGTTTTATATTGACTTTTGGTACCACACAGCAAAAAATAGATAACAAGTCTTTTGACCTGAACCGGAGCTGACTGGAATTCGTAGTCATGAATGAAATTTGGAAGTTCGACATAGTTATTTTCATGAAAATCTAATTCACCACTAGAATTAACAAAGCTGTTTTCAATTAATACTGTATCTTTAGTATTTTCATCAATTACATAAAAACCTTTTTCAGATAGGGATTTTATGCAATTGTAGTGAGTGCTTTCAGCCATATGCCCCTCACATTTTACTTCTTTACGATTGACTCCGCCTTGAACGGTTCCATCATTCTCCTGGTATTGCATATAAGTAGTAACATGATCTATTTCTTTTTTTGAAAGCTTTTCTTGTATAATTTTTTTCATCAGCTTAATTGTTGCTTTAGCCATTTATTTACCTCCTTTCCTTCAATAAATATAGTGTAAAATTTATATTTCTTTACTTTCAAGTAAAAATGAACCCCTTGCTCTCAACCTTATATTAAAACGATATAAAAATCGCTCTTGATAAAAATAAATAAAGTGCATATAATATTACTAAATGGCAATATAATGCCCGAGGCTTATGTTATTGTTTCTTTAAAATAGCTGCTAACTACTAAAAGAAACCACATAAACCAGATTGATTTGTTAACCTGAGGCAAGGTTATATAATTTAAAATTTTTATGTTACAATAAAAAGCTTTAAAGCTTTTTTTTGTTTATCACATCCTTTCATAAATCCTTTAAAAATATATAAAAACATAAAAAACTTCTTCATGCGAATATGAAGAAGTTTTAACTTCTGGTTACTCAAAAATTCTAAAAATATATCGTTAATACTTGTAAATTTCGAAGAAATTGTATATAATATAACTAACGATATATTTTTCGGAATATTCGAGGCGGGTTGTTATCTCACTAACTTTGGTCGGTGAACGAGATTCAGCCCGTTTCTTCATGTCCACAAATATATTAAAATTTCATAATTTTTGCTATTTTTTATTCTAATTTTACCACAACGATTTATTTTTTCAACTTATATTTTTATTTTCCCACATTTGGTATCTATTTATGAAAGATTTTCATTGAATGTTAAATTCCTAAAATATTTTTTAAAGTTAGCATTCTATCAACATAGTCTTCAGGGGTTAGTTTTAATGCTTCTCCATTTTTTGATGATTTACGCATTTCTATTACATAGCTCATGGTTCCGTGTTTATCTCTAAATCCTAATTCGTTGAGAAGTTCTTTGTTTTTATTAAAGGCGTCAATATATTTTCTTCGCTTACTATTTTTTGCATCAGAACGAGAACGAGTGAAACATTCGAAACGTATGCAAAAATCTCTTGATAAAATATTAATAAGTAAACAAATGGGTGCATCATTACTTGGCGGATTATTTTTATTAACGTGAATGTACAATTCAAAGTTTGGGGCAGAATTGTCATCATAAGATTTATATGGATTTTTAGTACTAAAATCTTCACATGCGATGCCCTTATCCTTTAAAATTTTTTTTATTTTTTCAAAATAAGAATTTCTTATTGTTAAATCTTCAGTCGGCACATTTACTGCTTTTCTAAGTGTATCTAATGCCCATATATTTAAAGATTTTCCTTCAGCATATGCTTTATTTATAAATATTTGTTTTAAATCTTCTCCCACACTTAGCTTTAAAGTAAGTTCATCCATAAAGACCTCTCCTAACTTTGAATTAATTAATATGAAAAAATTATATACTATAAATTCAATCGATGTCAACAAAAAAAAGATATTACCGATAAATAGAGGTATACCTCGATTACTAAACGGATTATATTGCTGTTAGCTCTTCGATTAGATACTTAATATTTTTTATCATTTCCGCTTTATCATTTTGCGATAGATTTTTAAATGATTCTAAAAGCTTAGACCTTAAAGACTGTATTAAAATTGAAACTTCAGTTTTATTGTTTTCGATAGTGTTTGATTTAGCTAGTGGGCAGCTAATATTTATAGGTACTGTTGTATTTAATATGCTGCTGTCGCCAGCTTTTAGTTTTTCCAATACATTCTTTTGAGCATCTTTATCAAGGCGTGATATCTCAATTGCCTTGGCAAACCCTATATTATTTTCTTTAATTTGTTCTTTCAGGTCTGGAATTATATCTTTTGCTATTTTTATTTCGTTTTGTATGGTTCTTTGTGATTGATTAGTTTTTTCAGCAATGAACTCTGTGAAGGGTTTAACCTTAAGACCATCACAATTATTTGATATTGTATTAGTATTATTTAGTTCATCGTAGATTTCTTTTTTCGCATAAGATATATACCACGATCCAAATAGTGAAAATCAGAACGTACAAGGTTCTCATCTAATTCCGCAAGCTCTTCCCTAAGTATATCGTCGTGATCTAAATATTCGAATTTTATTTCTTCAAGATTCAGAAGCTTATGAGCCTCCAAC
>NZ_JH556652.1:69246-70109 GCF_000179595.2 Acetivibrio cellulolyticus CD2
GCCATTAAGGCATACGCTTTTACCTGACCCGGTAGCTCCTGCGATTAATAGGTGTGGAGTTTTATTTATGCATAAAGTTTGCAGTTCTCCGATTGCAGTTTGACCAAGTATTACTTCTAATGGATTATTACTTTTTGCTTATTAAAAGCTCGAATACAATCCATATAGGCTACATCATTTGGTACAGGGTTGGGAATCTCAATTATAAGGCCTTGTTCTGACGGTATAATTAATATGGAATTTACCTGAAGAAACATGCAAATTTCTTTTCTATCGCTGTTATCTTCGATACTCTTCCTTGTGCAGACATGCCAAGTGTGAACCTTGTTATAACAGGACCGATTTCTACTTTTTAACTGTCAAAAAGAAATATCAAATTCAGAAAAACACATTTTTAGTTTAGAGGTTAAAGCCTGTGCTTGAGCATTTAAATCAACGGAGGAATTATTTGATATGTTGGTAGCCTCATTTTTTAAAATGCTCAAAGGTGGACAGCCTTTTTTTAGGCATATATCAGTTATTTTTTCAAAGTTTAATGGTGCGGATGTCTTTTTTGACCGAATTATTCGAAGTAATATTTATCTTCGGAGGAAACTTTAGAAGAGTATTGTTTCCTGAATGGTTGAGTCTAATGATTACCCTAACTGTAAAATAAATGACTATAGCAATAATAAATATTAAAACCCAAGTACTTGAAAACTTTATATAATAGCTTAAAAATTCAGATTTTAAAATACCTGTCTTATCTTTTAAAATCAGGATTTTTACCAGTTTAAGTTTTTAGCTAGACCCATTATAGTACCTAACAAAGTTATTATTACAAATCCCAATACAGCCATTTTAGAAAGTTGTTTAAAGTAATC
>NZ_JH556652.1:70209-71478 GCF_000179595.2 Acetivibrio cellulolyticus CD2
GAGAAGTTCTTTGCTTTTATTAAAGGCATCAATATATTTTCTTCGCTTACTATTTTTGCATCAGAACGAGAACGAGTGAAACATTCGAAACGTATGCAAGAATCTCTTGATAAAATATTAATAAGTAAACAAATGGGTGCATCATTACTTGGCGGATTATTTTTATTAACGTGAATGTACAATTCAAAGTTTGGGGCAGAATTGTCATCATAAGATTTATATGGATTTTTAGTACTAACATCTTCACATGCGATGCCCTTATCCTTTAAAATTTTTTTATTTTTTCAAAATAAGAATTTCTTATTGTTAAATCTTCAGTCGGCACATTTACTGCTTTTCTAAGTGTATCTAATGCCCATATATTTAAAGATTTTCCTTCAGCATATGCTTTATTTGTAAATATTTGTTTTAAATCTTCCCCCACACTTAGCTTTAAAGTAAGTTCATCCATAAAGACCTCTCCTAACTTTGAATTAATTAATATGAAAAAATTATATACTATAAATTCAATCGATGTCAACAAAAAAAAGATATTACCGATAAATAGAGGTATACCTCGATTACTAAACGGATTATATTGCTGTTAGCTCTTCGATTAGATACTTTATATTTTTTATCATTTCCGCTTTATCATTTTGCGATAGATTTTTAAATGATTCTAAAAGCTTAGACCTTAAAGACTGTATTAAATTTGAAACTTCAGTTTTATTGTTTTCGGTAGTGTTTGATTTAGCTAGTGGGCAGCTAATATTTATAGGTACTGTTGTATTTAATACGCTGCTATCGCCAGCTTTAAGTTTTTCTAAGACATTCTTTTGAGCATCTTTATCAAGGCGTGATATCTCAATTGCCTTGGCAAACCCTATATTATTTTCTTTAATTTGTTCTTTCAGGTCTGGAATTATATCTTTTGCTATTTTTATTTCGTTTTGTATGGTTCTTTGTGATTGATTAGTTTTTTCAGCAATGAACTCTGTGAAGGGTTTAACCTTAAGACCATCACAATTATTTGATATTGTATTAGTATTATTTAGTTCATCGTAGATTTCTTTTTTTCGCATAAGATATATACCACGATCCAAATAGTGAAAATCAGAACGTACAAGGTTCTCATCTAATTCCGCAAGCTCTTCCCTAAGTATATCGTCGTGATCTAAATATTCGAATTTTATTTCTTCAAGGTTCAGAAGCTTATGAGCCTCCAACCGATTTAAACCAGCTAAAAGTTCATTTCTTTTATTTAAGACTATTGGCTGCAGCAGGCCCAAC
>NZ_JH556652.1:71578-75227 GCF_000179595.2 Acetivibrio cellulolyticus CD2
ATCCGTTCAATGCATCTTTAATATCTTTATCATTGATATTCCTCCCTATGTTCTCCATGGCAGATACCAATGTTCCGCCTGTGTAGTAAGAAGGTGGCCGTGTTGAGTTCTTAGTAGCTTTTGAATTTGTAACTTTAAGTTTATCGCCGATTTTTACATCAGGAAGAGCTGCAGTATCATTTTTATTTTCTTCTGGATCAGAGAAACATTCCATCCAACCAAGCTGATTTATGGTTTTACCCCTTGACGAAAACTTTTCGTTTTCAATATCTACAGTTATAGTCTTAATAGTGTATTGATAATCAGGGTAGAATACTGATAGAAACCGTCTTGCAATCAGATCGTAGATATTAGCCTCATCATCATCAAGACTTTTAGGAACTATTAGATCAGGTATTATTGCGTGATGATCAGTTATTTTTGTATTATCAACAATTCTTTTTGACAATGGAAGCTTTGGAAGGCTCATTATATAATCGGCCATTTTTTGATATTCCGAATTATTTGATAGCAACTTAATCCTTTCGGGGATCGTATCTGCAATATCTTCAGATAGATGGCAGCTGTCAGTACGTGGATATGTAACATGTTTTTTTTCATATAATCCTTGAACGATCCCTAAAGTTTCCTGAGCTGTTAAACCAAATTTTTTGCTTGCATCCTTTTGTAAATTTGTAAGATCATATAAAAGCGGAGGACCCTCCTCAATCTTATTTGTATCAATATTTTCAATAGTACCTTGTTGACTTTTAATTTTGTCTGCGATGGTCTTAGCTTCTGATTCTGCATAAAGCCTTGTTTCCTTGGTATCTGGATTAAACCATTTACCGCTAAAACTTTCGTAGTAAGCTGTAACTTCCCAATATTCCGTGCTTTTGAATGAGTTAATTTCTTTTTGCCTACATACAATTAACCCGAGAGTAGGGGTTTGTACTCGACCAATTGGAAGTTTTACACCTTTATACTTAATAGAATATGCGCGTGTAGCATTAATTCCTACCAACCAATCGGCAAAGGACCTGCTTAATGCAGACTGATATAAATTATCGTAATAACTACCATCTCTAAGGTTATTTAGACCGTTGGTTATTGCTTGATCCGTTAAGCTTGATATCCAGAGCCTTTGGAATGGCTTTTTGCATTCTGCCATTTGATATATCAGTCTGAAGATTAGCTCACCTTCTCTACCTGAGTCTGTTGCACATATTAGTGCATCGATGCCAGGATCATTCATTAGACTTTTTAGTAAGTTGAAGCGATCAATTTCATAAGAGATAGGTTTTATCTGGATTTCAGTTGGTATAATGGGAAGAGTTTCGAAGCTCCATTTTTTCCAGGCTTTATTATATTCGTTAGGATCGCACAATTCTATAAGATGACCTTTAGCCCAGGATATAACATATTCATTTCCAACAATATACCCATTACATTTCTTAGTGCAGCTAGTTATTTTTGCGATATCATAAGCAACTGATGATTTTTCGGCAATGATGAGAATTTTCCCCATATAATCACATCCTTTTTTATATTTTGGGGTATTATCAAGAAGGTATTATCAAGATAAATATCACCTACATAATAGGGGGTTTTAAGGGTCTGATAATACCTTCTTGATAATACCCTTTTGATAATACTAAAGCCTGTTAAGCCTGTTAAAACTTTGATCAATCATTGCTGCAATACCCGGTAACAAAAAGTACATTTTTTAGTTTCTTTTTTTGAAACACGATTATCATCATGGTAATCGTGTTCTTCCTCTATAACATGGTAGGTTATCTTACCTTTCTTGCACTTAAGGCAAGTTTTTTCTTGATTCTAAGCTTTCAGCCTCTTATAAATAGTTTAGAACGAAGTAATAATTAATTAACATTTCTTAAGTGATAATTTATGTGTATAAAGGTTATAGCCCTATATAGAAGATTATTTTTAGACCTACAATTAACAATATGTTTTGATAATGTATTGTTAAAGTTGAATATAGAATTCATAGTCATATTTCTTTAAATGCTCAAGTATTTGATCTTCATCAACACAAATTTCCATTCCCCTATTCTGTTCTGAAGATTCTTTTACCCAACCTGAGCTTTCCAAAGTAGATAAGGCCTTAATAAGGTTGTTTACATTCATTTTTATTTCTTTAGCCATTTTGAGTTTTCCAGGTAGGTAGATGTTACCTTGTGTGTATTGACGTGCAATGTGGCTTTTTACCCTTATTAGCCCATCATCATCATCATTATCTTTATCTTCTGGGGTTTCTTCAGGGGAATCAACTGAAAATTCATCTAATTTTATAGGCTCATTTTCAGCAGCGGAAGATTTGTTTTTCCACCATTCAACTATATTTTCAATTTGTTTTTCATCTATAAAAGCTGATTTAAATCTTATAGGTTTACGTATTTCTGTAGTTAACAATAGTCCGTCACCTTTTCCTAGTAATTTTTCTGCTCCATTACAATCCAATATTACCCTTGAATTATTTGAATCCGCAACTGCAAAGGCTATTCTGCTAGGAATATTCGTTTTAATTGTGCCGGTTATTACATCAACAGAAGGTCTTTGGGTTCCAACTATCAAATGAATGCCGGCAGCTCGTGCCATTTGTCCAAGACGTTGTATTGATTCTTCTATGGGGTTTTCTTTATCAGATTGAATCATAAGGTCTGCAAGTTCATCAATTATGATTACTATAGAAAACATATGGCAGGCTTTCCCTACTTTGTTATTATAAGATTCAATATTTCGAACTCCTTCGGATGCAAATTTGCGGTACCGCTGCTCCATTTCCCCGACTGCCCACGAAAGCATTCTGTTTGCTGCTTTAACATCAGTTACAGCTGGAGCAAGAAGATGAGGTATTCCATTATAGTTAGATAGTTCCACTACCTTTGGGTCAATAAATATAAATTTAACCTCATCAGGTGTTGCATTAAACAAGATGCTTGCAATAATTCCATTAAGGCATACGCTTTTACCTGACCCGGTAGCTCCTGCGATTAATAGGTGTGGAGTTTTATTTATGCATAAAGTTTGCAGTTCTCCGATTGCAGTTTGACCAAGTATTACTTCTAATGGATTATTACTTTTTTGCTTATTAAAAGCTCGAATACAATCCATATAGGCTACATCATTTGGTACAGGGTTGGGAATCTCAATTATAAGGCCTTGTTCTGACGGTATAATTAATATGGAATTTACCTGAAGAAACATGCAAATTTCTTTTTCTATCGCTGTTATCTTCGATACTCTTCCTTGTGCAGACATGCCAAGTGTGAACCTTGTTATAACAGGACCGATTTCTACTTTTTTAACTGTCAAAAAAGAAATATCAAATTCAGAAAAACACATTTTTAGTTTAGAGGTTAAAGCTTGTGCTTGAGCATTTAAATCAACGGAGGAATTATTTGATATGTTGGTAGCCTCATTTTTTAAAATGCTCAAAGGTGGACAGCCTTTTTTTAGGCATATATCAGTATTTTTTTCAAAGTTTAATGGTGTGGATGCTTTTTTGACCGAATTATTCGAAGTAATATTTATCTTCGGAGGAAACTTTAGAAGAGTATTGTTTCCTGAATGGTTGAGTCTAATGATTACCCTAACTGTAAAGTAAATGACTATAGCAATAATAAATATTAAAACCCAAGTACTTGAA
>NZ_JH556652.1:75327-76464 GCF_000179595.2 Acetivibrio cellulolyticus CD2
TTTAGGCATATATCAGTATTTTTTCAAAGTTTAATGGTGTGGATGCTTTTTTGACCGAATTATTCGAAGTAATATTTATCTTCGGAGGAAACTTTAGAAGAGTATTGTTTCCTGAATGGTTGAGTCTAATGATTACCCTAACTGTAAAATAAATGACTATGGCAATAATAAATATTAAAACCCAAGTACTTGAAAACTTTATATAATAGCTTAAAAATTCAGATTTTAAAATACCTGTCTTATCTTTTAAAATCAGGATTTTTACCAGTTTAAGTTTTTTAGCTAGACCCATTATAGTACCTAACAAAGTTATTATTACAAATCCCAATACAGCCATTTTTAGAAAGTTGTTTAAAGTAATCACCGGCATTGACTTTTTTCATCCCCAGTAGATGAAACTGTTGCTTTACTTGTATCAATTATAATTGTAATAAGAAAAGCAGCTAAATATAATATAGCTGAAGCTTTAATAAAATCAATCATATAAATTCCCCTTTCTGATATTTGTTAGTCGAAATAGCCAATATTCTTTTCCAAATTAGAAAAGTTCTTTGAAACACCCTTCCACCAGTTTTTATCTTCTGCGTATCCGTGACCGTCTCTATTTATCCATTTGATAACATCCTCAGTAGCCGGACAATTTTTACTTAAACGTAATATTGTTTTAGCAGCACCTTTAGCAGATGTTTCTATTCCTGGATTATAGGTTTGCCATGAGCCAGGTATTCCAGAACCAGGCTTGGTGACATTGAAAGGATTATTAGCTATTTTTGTGCTCTGGGGTTAGTCCTAGGAACATACGATTGTTCCTGCCCTACAACGGCAAACATAAGAAATGGATTTAAATCGCTATCTTTAGCAACTCCTATAATTGTAGAAAAATAGGGTTCTTCGCTTAACTTGGAGTTCCTTTTCTTATCAAGCCACTCCTGAAGCTTTTGAGTATTTATGTTTCTATATCGAATGTCTGCATATGTACGGATTTTTAAACCACTGCTACTAGCTGACTTTTGAATACTCTCAAGCTCCTTTAAGAAGTCATAAGGATTTACCAAATTTCCATCTATGTACATCTGAAAATGAATATGTGGAGATGTGCCAGTATCAGCTCCCGGTTTAGAAAAGCTTGATGTGCTC
>NZ_JH556653.1:0-3245 GCF_000179595.2 Acetivibrio cellulolyticus CD2
CTCCTTTGATAGTAAAGTGATGCCACTTCACTATTTTATGCGGTATTAGCACTAGTTTCCCAGTGTTATCCCCCTGTATGAGGCAGATTGCCCACGCGTTACTCACCCGTCCGCCGCTAAGAATATATTGCTATATTCTCCGCTCGACTTGCATGTGTTAAGCACGCCGCCAGCGTTCGTCCTGAGCCAGGATCAAACTCTCTAAAAAAATATTTATTAGAGAGCCTTTTGGCTCTAAATTACTTACTCGCGTATATTTGTTTCGCAAGTTACTCAATTAATTAACGAGTTCCTTATCGTCTTACACTGTTTACTTTTCAAAGTCCATATCCTCGCTTCGTCAGCGCGGAATCTTATGTTAACATGTCGCTTCTTCTTTGTCAACACTTTTTTTAAAACTTTTTTTGTGTTAACTTCCGACTCGCCTCTAGTATTACTTTCAGCGTTTTGTTCTCGGCATCAGCGACAGCTTTAATAATATACCACCTATTTCAGTTTGGTTCAACTCCATTAAAACCTGATATTCTCGAATTAATTAAATTTATGTTTTATTTCCTTCAATATAACATGATATCCTACTTTATAATAAATTATACGTACTTTTTATTTTTTTATAAAATACAGAATAGATTAGGCATTTCAATATACAGCGGCCAGCACCACCTAATACACTCATATAACATCAATCGGAACCATAAACATTTATCTTATCAAGACAATTAACCTCTTAGGTATAATTGATTTAAGCTTCGACGGCATATTATTCAAATCTTCCTTAGTAATACCTTTTATAATTATCATAACGAACATAAAAGCAACCACACCTGCCAAAACAGATATCGCTGTTGCAAGTGCATTTGCAATATAGCTGTTTCCCATAAAATTGAAAATAAAGTAGAATAGTTTGTAAATTATCCAAACAGTCATGCCCATAAAACCTGAAGCGACCAATGGTTTTATTATTTGCTTTATAAAGTTTATATTAGCACCTACACTCTTTTTTATTTCTATTGTATTTAGTACAATCGGTACACTAAAACCAATTATACTTCCAATTACCGCTCCCATAACATTAATATCCCTGATACCTATTAAAAAGTAATTGACAATTATCTTGACCACTATTCCCAACAGTAAATAAAACGTAGCTTTGTAAAGACGACCTGCGCCTTGAAGAATTGAGGACTGTATTTGTGATATAGACATCAAAACCAGTACAACCGAACCATACATCATCAAATAAGAGCCTTCACCGTAACTCAAAATTGAATATATAGGCTTACTTAGCACTGAAAAACCAACTGCTGACGGAATAGCAATAAAAAAGCACAACCTGAAAGCATAATTTATCTTTTCATTAATTTCTCTTTTATTATTTAAAGCAACTGCAGCAGAAATTATAGGAAGTATTGTTGCTGCAAGTGCAGAAGCTATCGCAATAGGAGCATTTAATAACTGCTGGTACTTAAACAGCAAACCATACATCTCACTTGCCCTGGTTTCACTAAAGTTAGCAGCCTGTAGCCTTGTCATAGTATTGCCCAAATCAATGAGATTTCCTGCATATTGTGCAGCTACACAAATAGTTATGGGAATACTGTATTTCACAATCTTTTTTGCCAACTTCTTATATGTTAACCTCTTAACGCCTGAGTTTTTAAGCAGCTTAAACTCTGGGTGACTTTTATTACTATTAAATATATAAATAAGATATCCCCCAGCAATCAAAGCTCCAACAGAAGTTCCAATAGTTGCCCCTGCACATGCCAACTCTACACTCTTTCTAAATAGGTAGGCAAATAAAAGAGTAAAAACTACGTTAACAATCTGTTCTATTACCTGTGATATTGCTGTAGGGGTCATATTGCCACATCCCTGAAAGTAACCCCTATAGGCAGATACAATCGCTGTAATAAATAATGTAGGTGATAAAACAGCTATTCCAAGGGATGCTTTTTCACACTTAAGCATACTTGCCACCGGACCTGCTGTAATGAACATTATAATAGATAGTACTAAACCTAATATTAAAAGATATGATCTCGCTATTTTAAAAGATCTTAAAGCATCTTTGTAATTATCTACTGCATTTAGCTCAGATATAGATTTTGATATAGCTACGGGAATACCCGAATTTGCAATAACATAAATAAAAACATATACCTGATATATTGCTCCATATACGCCTGTTCCCTCATCACCTATTATGGCCATCAAAAAAGGAATGTATAGAAAGGACATGATTTTCACTATAATACCCGCTGCCGACATAACTGCAAAACCTTTGGTTAATGACTGTTTTTCCATATTCTACTCCTATTTAAATTAATAAATCTATTAATGATCTTGTACATTATTCATTTCTTATATACCAAACTCTTATTCTGCAATGAAATGTTTTATATGTTTGTTGGCAAAAATTCTATTTTCAAAACCCTGAATTTTAGAATAAATATTTTAGCATATTTATTCTTATATAACAGCATTAGTGTATTGGAAACACTATTTCATTCTAGACTTATCATATTACATCTATTAAAAAAAGGCTAGCAGCTTTTCAAATTTATGTTTATATTTTATTTATATCGAACTTTAATTTTATATATGTTGAAGCATAAAGTTATTTATTTTTAAAGTATATGTTACAAAACTTTGCTGTTGTTTACAATATCACATCTGATTTTTAACCTTATACTATATTTTTGTATAAAATCTTTGTGGATAAAGTTGTTATAGCGACAACCTTATCCACAAAACAAATCCTAAATTCCGTAACTTTATATCACATACATAAACAATAAAATCTATGAAATATGATTAAATAGACTCTTTCAATTTGTATGTGATATTTTATACGGGAATTTAGGGTTAACATCACAAACTTTTATCAGAATATCTTATAATAAAACAAGACCTTATGGCGTAAACCATAAGGTCTTGATATAAATCTGGCAGCGACTTACTTTCCCGGGACGTCTCCATCCAAGTATCATCAGCACTGAGAAGCTTAACTACCGTGTTCGGAATGGGAACGGGTGTGACCTTCTCGTTATAACCACCAGAAAATTGTAAACTTTTTAAGGTTATGCACCTTCAAAAATATATAATGTTGGAATCAAGATGAAAAGCGGATTTCTTCATTAAGACTTCTTAAAAGACCTTTTCTACCTGTAAAATATTTGGTCAAGCCCTCGACCTATTAGTACCAGTCAGCTAAATACATTACTGCACTTACACCTCTGGCC
>NZ_JH556653.1:3345-100970 GCF_000179595.2 Acetivibrio cellulolyticus CD2
AATCCGAAAACCTTCATCCTTCACGCGGCGTTGCTGCGTCAGGGTTTCCCCCCATTGCGCAATATTCCCCACTGCTGCCTCCCGTAGGAGTCTGGGCCGTGTCTCAGTCCCAATGTGGCCGATCAACCTCTCAGTTCGGCTACCGATCGTCGCCTTGGTGGGCCGTTACCCCACCAACTAGCTAATCGGACGCGGGCTCATCTCACACCGGATTGCTCCTTTGATAATAAAGTGATGCCACTTCACTATTTTATGCGGTATTAGCACTAGTTTCCCAGTGTTATCCCCCTGTATGAGGCAGATTGCCCACGCGTTACTCACCCGTCCGCCGCTAAGAATATATTACTATATTCTCCGCTCGACTTGCATGTGTTAAGCACGCCGCCAGCGTTCGTCCTGAGCCAGGATCAAACTCTCTAAAAAATATTTATTTTAGAAAGCCTTTTGGCTCTAAATTACTTACTCGCGTATATTTGTTTCGCAAGTTACTCAATTAATTAACGAGTTCCTTATCGTCTTACACTGTTTACTTTTCAAAGTCCATTTCCCTCGCTTCGTCAGCGCGGAATTTTATGTTAACATGTCGCTTCATTCTTGTCAACACTTTTTTTAAAACTTTTTTGTGTTAACTTCCGAGCAGCTTCCAGTATTACTTTCAGCGTTTCGTCGTCGGCATCAGCGACAGCTTTAATAAGATACCACCTATTTAGCTTTTGTTCAATTCGAATGAGTAGTCAAATATACGGTATAAATTAATTTATACCACTTATACTTAATAATTTGTCATTTTTCTGGCTTATAATTCAAAATCCGCCGCATTTGTTTACAACCTTCATCATTAACTACGTTACAGCCATTTTTATATGTAGATGAATATTCATGGGTCTTATTTAACAGGACTACATACTAACGAATTCTTTCAAATCAATGCAGTAAAAAAATAATTATCCTCTTATCTAGAAAATACTTTTTACTAAGGAATAGCTAAAGTTATATTTTCAGCATTTCAAAATTCAAATCTCTTTCTATATTATATATAATCATTTAATACCTTTTTAATTGTTAACCCTTCATAACGTTTATGGTTGACAATCTATTCAGTAGGCTGTAAACTGAGGTTATACATAAATTTGCAATCTAAAATTGCACTCAATTTTCTATTAACAAAGGTGGAACACAAATGGAGAAAAATATTTATTTAAAGGACTATTTATATTCCTCAATGTTCGCTGCATTAATATCAATTTTAGCTTTACTAAGTATCCCACTTCCTAATGGTCCTTCTATTACAGGGCAAACTTTAGGAGTAATGCTTGCTGGAAGCATGCTAAAACCAAAACAGGCAGCCCTAAGTATTATGACTTATCTTGCACTTGGAAGTATAGGACTCCCTGTATTTTCAGGGGGACAAAGTGGATTTGGAGTCTTTGCCGGCAAGAGCGGAGGTTATCTGATAGGATTTTTAGCAGGAGCAGTAGTAATTTCTCTTATTAAAGCATCAAGTAATAACCTTTTTATGATTGCTACTTCAAATTTAATAGGAGGTATTATTGTTGTTCACGTTATAGGTTCATTCTGGCTTGGTCAAATTTCCGGATTAAGTTTTTATCAGGCATTTATGTTAGGTAGTCTGCCTTACTTACCGGGAGATATAATTAAATTAATCTGTGCAACGTTGGTAGCTCATTCCGTAAATAAGCAGTTGCCATTATCAATAAATCATAAGTAGTATATGAGGAATACCTGTAATATTACTTCAGATTTTTTATGTGGAATCTTTGGAACAAATAAGGCTGGAAGTAAAAATTTATCTAAGGTTATATTTTCGGTATTTCTAATTATATTCAATATATTAAAAGCCTGTAAAAAAGCTTTTTTTACTTATTAAGTTAAAGAAATACAATAGTAAAGATATTCTTTCACTCTACAATTCTCCTAATTTTTACCCATTATTCTGTATTTGCTTTATTTTTATGCAATAAATGTTTATAATTTGTTTAGATATCCTTTAGATGAAATCAATATGTGTACTTTAGAATTAAACTATGGGAAGTACTTCCTAAAAAAATTTATAGGAGAGATATATCATGATAAAAAATAAAAAGCTGATGATGGCTTTAAGCTTCACATTAGGAGCTACATTGCTTGTTTCAACTGCATTTGCTGACATAGTATCCATGTCGGGTTACGAGCAGTTGAAAAGTGCAATAAAGTATACATCCAAAAGCTGTAGCAAGAGCCTTCAAAGTTTTACCGCCCAATTCACAGTTACATTAAAGGATAACGAACGTGTCCTTTGTGCAAATACAGAAACTGATAAGTTTGACAATTCCATTGGTGCTAAGGAAAGTACATCTATTTCAGAGGACTTTAATGGTATGAAAACCACCAACAACTCCTACTGCGACAAAAAATGCCACATAAGTCACAACCTTGTCGAAGATGTATATCATGTATTTGAATATACAGAAGAGCAAAAAGATCCTCAATTTTCAGACCTATTTGAGGATGATCGAATGAAGGATATTGAAAAAATCATCGATGCTGGTATAGGTAATCTCAAAGACTATGTTATTCTCACTGAAAAGCCAGATGGTAACAAGGAATTCTCCGGTTCTTTAGATGATGCTCAAATTCCGGCCCTTATTAATGCAGTATCTTCATTTGCATTTAAAAACAGCCTTCCTAAATTTGGCGTAGGAATTACTAATATTTTCCCCGAGCTTAAAGATGATTTATTTATAAAAAATGTTAGAGGTAAAGCCTCTGTAAATAAAGACGGAATCCTTGAGAGTCTATTGGGGATAGGCACTGTGTCAGGGAAAGACACAAATGGAGTATCTCATGATCTTACATTAGAGGTATTGGTAAGACTCTATGATATAAACTCAACTGTTGTAACAAAACCAGATCTTACAGGAAAGAAAGTAGAAAAAAGTGTAGAATATAAAACTCCGACGGACAAAACCTTATCAAAGAAATATATTGGAGATTACAAAAACGATATAATAATTGAAAAAGACAATTCCTTTGTAAAAATCGGCGAAAGAACTGTATTAATTGAAAAAATTGATGATAAACATGTTTCAGGCAGATACTACGAGAATTATAAAGATGAATATCCTGAGTATTCAAAAGAAAAAACGGAATTTACTTTCGATGCACAAATAGTTGATTATAATCAAGCTAATTTTGAATGTACAAACACTCAAGGTTATAAAGAATCAGGCTCTATGTATTTTGACGATACTCTCGGAAAGCTCTACTTCAATTTAGATGTACAAAAGCGAACTAATACACAACCATTGGTTGTAGACTCATCATTCAACAGAGTATTCGAAGATTAAAGAATTAAAAACAAAAAGGGAATACCGGTCATTGCACCGGTATTCCTTAAAGAAATTTTTTTGGAGGTATATTAGTGGAGAAAGTTATTGAAATAAATGGACTTACTAAAATGTACAAAAACGGAAGAGGAATCATCAACCTCAACCTGGACATACATAAAGGTGACATTTTTGGATTTTTAGGTCCAAACGGCTCAGGAAAAACAACTGCTATGAAAATAATGACTGGCCTTATGAAGGCAGACAGTGGTGATGTAAAGCTATTTGGGCACAGCATCGTTGATGAATATGAAAAGGCAATGCAAAGAGTAGGCTGTATTATTGAAACAGCAGAGTCCTACCCATACCTGACTGCATACGAAAATCTCAAACTGTTCTCAAGATATTATAAAAACATCAATGATGACAGAATCGACGAAGTTCTCGAACTCACCGGCATCTCAAAATACAGAAATGAAAAGGCAAGAAACTTTTCCCTTGGAATGAAGCAGCGCCTAGGCATCTCTGCAGCAATCCTCTCAAAACCCGATCTTGTTATTCTTGATGAGCCACTAAACGGGCTTGATGTGGAAGGTATGATTGAAATAAGAAAGTTGGTTAAAAAACTTGCAGAAACGGAACAGACAACCTTCTTTATATCCAGCCATCTTATACATGATGTAGAGCTTACCTGTACAAGAATAGGTGTTATTTACGAAGGAAAAATCTTAAATATTGACTCTATACAAAATATTCTGACTAACTATGCTTCTCTTGAAAACTACTTTATAAGCGAGGTTGACAAAAATGGAAAGCTTTAAAGCAGCGCTAATCAATGAAATCGAAAAAATGTATAAAAAGAAAAAGATGACTGTAATTTTAATTATTTCGGTAACTGTCATTGTAATAGGAAAGCTTATATCATTAGGGTTTAGTAACTTTGGTATAGGAGGGACTTTTAATGTAAGTGCTGCTTCTCCCATATCAGTTTTATCTGTACTGGCAAATACCTTACTTCCTCTATTCACAGCACTCGTAGCATCAGATTTATTTTCCGGTGAATTTTCGCATAATACTATGAAAATTTCCCTAACCAGACCAATTTCAAGATTCAAGCTGTTCTCAGCCAAAGTAGCTGCTATCGCATTCTTTGTATTGGCAAATCTACTAATTGTAATGTTTCTATCTACAATTGTAGGACTGATATGCAATTTTTCTTCAATTACATTTATAAGTATAATTAGAATAATTGTTTCCTATTTGGTAACACTTTTACCTATTATGGTTTTGGCTCTCATCGTAGTATTCTTTTCAAATATTTTTAAAAGCAGTTCGGCAGTTTTTTTCATTTTTGCAATGTTTTATATTGTAAGCTATGTGATGGGAACAGTTTTTCAACCCTTCTCAGGCTTGTTCATAACCTCAATGCTTAACTGGCACACGCTTTGGATTGCAGATACAATGCTTTTATCCAAAATTTCAAGAGAATTTCTTATTATGTTGGGATATGGTATAATGTTTTTTACAGCAGGGTACTACCTGTTTGATAAAAGAGATTTATAATAATTGTAATACACACAGGTGGGGGTTTATGAATCTTAAGAAACGATTGATTATACAAAATGCTGCTATAGTAGCTATTCCGGTTTTGATAACCATCATAGCTTCCTTTGTATATATTTTTATCTGTTCACATGTTTTTAACGCTGATTTAAGCTATGAAAGCATACAAAAACTTACGAAAATTCAATATGAATTTTTTACGGCTGATGGAAATCTACTCGACGGTAATCCTGACAAGCTTTTACAAAAAGATTTCCAGCAATATGTGACTGAAAGATTCAATGAGCTAAACTCATACATAGTAGTATTAAGGAAATATGATATTCTTTTTTCAACAAAAATGATAAATCCGATTGAAATAGAAAAATGCCTTGAGACAAATAAGAAAAATTTATTAAACAACTCGGTCCAATTAAACGATGGATCATATATAGTTAAAGCGTTGCCCTTAAAATATTCAAATGGAAGTGATGGCTGGGCTATTTTACTGGCTCCAATTGGGAAAGAGACCTCAGCTTCAGAAAAACTCTTATACTTTTCAGCTGGATTTTTTCTTATTTCTTTTTTCATTACAAATTTACTTGTTTCAATTAATTCTTCAAAAGGTATACTCTCTCCCCTCTCAAAGCTTCAAACTGCTGCAGGAGAGATCAGTCGAGGCAACCTTGATTATGAGGTTATTGAAGATGGAGATTATGAGATCAGAGAGCTGTGCAAATCCTTTGAACAAATGCGACTTAAGCTAAAAGAGTCCGTTTATACTCAAATGAAATATGATGACAATAGAAAAATGCTGGTATCGAGTATATCCCATGACCTGAAAACACCTATAACATCGATAAAAGGCTACGTTGAAGGAATTATTGACGGAGTTGCCAATACTCCTGAGAAGGTTGAAAAATACTTAAAGACTGTGCATACAAAAGCTGCTCAGGTTGATTCTATGATAGACGATTTACTGCTATATTCCAAACTTGATCTCAACCAGATCCCCTTCAATTTTGAGAAAACAGACATCGTAAAATACTTTGAGTATTGCGTACTGGAAAATGAAGCCGAATTGGAAAAATCCAACATAACACTTAAACTTCAAAATGAGTTGACAACAGACACCTATGTTTTGATTGACAGGGAAAGGCTTAGAAGAGTTATCACCAATATCATAGATAATTCAAAAAAATATATGAACAAATCAGCGGGGGAAATCAAAATCATTCTCAGGGAAACTCAAGCAACCATAGTAATTGAAACATCAGATAATGGTTCCGGCATACCGAAGGAAGATCTCCCCTATGTATTTGACAGATTCTATCGCGCTGATGCTGCAAGAAGTAAAATGAAAGGCAGCGGCCTTGGACTGGCTATTGCAAAGCAGATAATTGAGGGGCATGGTGGCTCAATATGGGTAAGAAGCATTGAAAATGAAGGTACCAGCATAATGTTATCTCTAAAAAAAGTACCGGAAGGTGAGGATTGTTAATGAAAAGGATACTTATAGTTGAAGATGACCATAGTATAGGAGAACTCGAGAAGGACTACCTTGAAATAAACGGTTTTTCAGTAAAGATATGCAATGAAGGTGTAAGTGGTTTAAATTGCATTAAGGAAGAAGAATTTGACCTGCTTATTTTAGATATTATGCTCCCAGGTATAGATGGCTTTGAAATACTCAAGCGTGTTCGAGATGTAAAGGATATACCCATTTTACTTGTATCTGCCAAGAAAGAAGAGATTGACAAGATAAGAGGACTTGGCCTTGGAGCAGATGACTATATCACCAAGCCTTTTAGTCCTGGAGAACTTGTTGCAAGAGTAAATGCCCATATATCCAAATATGAAAGACTTAAGAGCAAATATGGCAACGAGAATCCAAACGAAACCTTTACCATTAGGGGACTTGAGATACAAAAGGAATCCAGAAGGGTATTTGTAAACGGTAAAGAACTAAATATGGCGCAGAAGGAATATGAGCTTCTTTTATTCATGGTACAAAACCCGAACAGAGTCTTCGGGAGAGAAGAACTGTTCGAGCGCATATGGGGTTTTGATTCCCTTGGCGATGCTGCAACTGTTACTGTTCACATAGCAAGGATCAGGGAAAAAATCGAGACGGATCCCTCTAACCCTCAATACGTAGAAACAGTGTGGGGTGCAGGTTATAGGTTCAGAGCCTAGTGCCTATCCCCCAAACTGTACTTCACACAACTCGCTGTATAAACCATCCTGTTTAAGCAGCTCTTCATGAGTGCCGGACTCAACAATTTCCCCTTCCTTCAAAACCAGTATCTGATCTGCCTGTTTAACTGTAGACAGCCTGTGGGCAATCACAATAATTGTGCGGCTTCCTGTCAGTTCCTGAATTGCTTGCTGGATTTGTATCTCGGTCTGTACGTCAACAGAAGCAGTTGCTTCATCAAGTATCAAAATAGGCGTATTTCTAAGAACAGCTCTTGCAATTGACAAACGCTGCTTTTGTCCTCCAGAGAGTTTTATGCCACGCTCGCCAATTACAGTGTCATAACCTTCCGGCAGTTCACTAATGAAATCATGAGCCCTTGCGGTTTTTGAAGCCTTTATGATATCTTCAATTGAAGCCTCCTTGCTTCCATAAGCAATATTTTCCGCTACACTCCCATTGAAAAGGAATATATCCTGAAGAACTATACTTATCTGGTTTCTAAGTGAAGAAACCGTTACATTTTTAACGTTTATCCCATCAATCTGAATATCACCCGATAACGGGTCATAAAACCGAGCAATAAGGCTTATAATTGTAGTTTTCCCAACCCCTGTAGGACCTACAAGTGCTATCATTTTCCCGGGCTCTGCTGTAAAGCTGATATTCTTTAAAACCGGGTTTTCAGGAATATAATGAAAGCTTACATTATTGAAAGATATCTCCCCTTTTGACCGGGTAATCACCTTGGCATCCTTAATGTCAACAATATCCGGCTCGGTATCCAAAAGTTCGAAAACTCTTTCTGCACCTGCTGAAGCCTGCTGTAAATCCTCAATTACTCTTGCAAGAGTCGTTATTGGTTGGTAAAAGAGTCCTAAGAACATTATGAATCCCACAATATCAGCAATTGAAACATAGTTTCCTAATGCAAGCCATCCACCAAATGCAACTACAATTACTGTTCCAAGCGAGCTCATCATCTCAACTCCAGGATGGAACATAGAGCTTAGCTTCATTGCACTTAGCACCGCTGAAGTGTATTTCTGTGCTCTTCTCTCAACACGTTTACGCTCTCTGGCCTCCTGATTAAAAACCTGTATCTCTTTAATTCCTGAAATATTGTCTTGAACTACTGCATTTAAATCTCCAAGAGTTCCCTGAGCTTTCCTGAAGCTAGGCTGTATTCTTTTAACAAAAACGACTCCACCCAATATCAGAAAAGGAATTGGTATAAGCGTAAGAGCTGCAAGTAGTGGGTTGATTGTAAACAGTAGAATTCCTGTCCCTACAAGAATAAGTATGTTTGTTATAAGATCAGGAACAGCATGAGCTAAAAGCACCTCAAAAGTTGCTGTATCATTTATTGTTCTAGACATTAGCTGCCCGGTTTGTTTATCCTGATAAAAACTCAAGGACAGCTTTTGCAAATGTTCATATACAATTACTCTCATATCGGCAACCAGTTTCATAGCACCTACATGGCTTAGATAACGATTCAAATAAGTAAAAACCGCCCTTGCCACATATGCAATAAAAAGTATAACTGAAATGTTCCTGATTGTTGAAATCTTGTTGCCCGTATCCTCCTGGGATAATACATCAATCAGTTCGCGGACTTTCCAAGGCGTAACAAGATTCAATGCGGTTATAATAATTAAGCTTATCCCCGTAATAATTAAGTATTTCCAATAAGGTCTTGCCTGTTTCAGTATTCTTATAAAATTCTTCAAAAAATCCACACCCCAAGATATAATTTATAAAACTAAAAAGTCCCGAAAGCCCGAAAGCTTCAGAGACTTTTATGTAATAACGTTTCTGTAAAGTTTGTTATATTATATCAATTAGTCTTTTGAATCTCAACATATCTTTTTATTTTTTGTGTTGTAGTCTTGATAAAATCGTTGTCACGAATTGTAAAACCTTTTATATGCTTATATAAAGGAATGTTTCTATTTACATTTTTGATAACTTCCGAAAGTACTTCCATGATCTGTTCCTTCGATATATTTACCTCCTTGAATTTCTCCTTAATAACATCAATGTTTGGAAAAATCTGTACATTTACTTGTGTATCCCCGGAAGTCTTGTCAAATTTACCATATACAAAAGATTCCTGTACAAACGGACTTCTATTGATATACGTTTCCAGCTCTTCTGGAAAAATATTTTTACCGTTTTTCGTTATTATCACATTCTTAATTCTGCCGGTAATATAGTAAAACCCGGACTTATCTTTCTTACCAAGGTCTCCGGTATGGAACCAACCGTCTCTTATAACTCTTTTTGTGGCCTCTTCGTTATTAAAGTAGCCCAGCATTATATTAGGACCTTTGACAATTAATTCTCCAATTCCATTCTCATCTGGATCTTTTATTTTAACCTCTACCCTTGGAATAGGTAAACCAATGGAGCTGTCAATATACTGTTTATCTCTGTTCCCAATTACAAGAGGAGAACACTCTGTAAGCCCATACCCTTGAAGTATAGGTATCCCTAGTTTTCTAAACCCTTTAGGAACAATCGGATCAATAGCTGCAGCCCCTGTTATAACAAGCCTTATTCTACCTCCGAGATTTTCATGAACTTTCTTAAATAGTTTTTTGCTTAAATCCATTTTGAGCACACTGCGTAAAAAGCTATTTACTGAAATCATTATCTTAAGAAGAGTTTTTGCACCTCTTTTTTTCTTAACTTGATCCCAAATCTTCTTATAAATGCTCTCAAGCAAAAGGGGTACTGAAATCAAAACAGTCGGTTTTACTTCCTTAAGATTCTTTACTATATGCTTAAGCCCTTCACAAAAAGCTAAAGTTCCACCTTTATACATCATAAGCAAAAAACCAAGAGTACATTCATAAGTATGGTGAAGAGGCAAAATTGACAGCGAAGAATCATTCTCATCTACATGTACAGTTGAACATACAGAAATAATATTTGCACAGATATTCCCATGTGACAACATAACACCTTTTGCACTATCGGTTGTCCCAGATGTAAATATAAGTGCACTCATTTTATTGTTGTCTATCTCAGCGTCCAGATACTCCTTATCTCCATTTTCAACGAGTTTCCTTCCCTTCTCAATGAGTTTTGCAAATGAAAGGTATTCACCGCTGTCCTCTTTGAGATCCATATCAATGTAATATTTAACAGACTCCAAGCTGCCCAAGATTTCCTTTATCTTATTTCCAAGCTTTCCCGAAAACACAATAGCTTCTGCATTACTAATCGATAAGAGATTTTGCATCTCGCAGGCAGGAAGTTCTTTATCCATTGGCACAATCACTCCCACGCCATTTATAGTTGCAAGATACGTTACACACCACTCATACCGGTTTTCTCCTACCACAGCAATAAACCCATCCTTCAATCCAAGATTGGTCAATGCTGTTCCAAGGTAGTCAATATCCTTCTTAAACTGGTCATAAGTAATACCATTATAGATTGAATCACTACCCTTTATTAAAAAAGCATTTTTGCTCCCAAAAAGTTTTACACTCTGCTCAATCATATCTTTTAAATTGTCAATTTTCCGAACTTGGTACAAGGATTCCGAAAAGCGCATATACTTACTCCTTAACAAATAAATTTACTTACTTTGGTTTTCACCAGGTTTTACAATGTTAACCTTTTGATAAACCATGAAATTATAGCCGAAGTTATATTTTCAGAATTCCTATGTATATGCAGTCTTGACTAATTCTTGAGAATTGAACATCTATCACTTACACCATTCCGAACTAATACAACTAACATTCATATAATTTATTATATCATATTACTGCACTTATTAGCTAAAATCTTTTACGTGTTTGACAGCAATTGCTTAAATGCATTTTCAAACCTTTCGTCATGTTCTTTTGTTCTCTTTGAAGGTCCTGAGACTCTATTTCCCGACCTTCTTACCTTTTGAGATATGTGCCTTTCAAACAAGAGCTTGTTCATATTTTCATCAGAGTAAACTATTCCGTTCTGATTTATCGCTCTAGCTCCCTTTGCAAGGGCCATTGCAGCAACACCATAGTCCTGCGTCACAACAATATCTCCTTTCTGGACTTTATTAACAAGAGCAAAATCCACAGAATCCCTTGCCTTATCAACAGTTACTACTTCTGAATATCCATCGTCAATTACATGACTTGTATCTATAAACATAATAACATGTATCTTTTCTTCTTTTGCAATCTTTACTATGATCTGCTTAACAGGACAAGCATCAGCATCAACCAGTATATTCACAACAAATCAATCCTTTTCTCATATTAGATATTTTTCACTATCTTTGTCAGTCTTAAACATTTACATAATACCCTTACACTTCTACAATTTTAATGAAATTTAAATATTACATCCATATTATATAAGACCTAATACTTATTAATATTATACATTATAGCTTATTATTTTACTAAGAAATACTTATTTACTGTTCATAAAAATATGCCCCCTGTATAGAAACAGTTTTCTTACTTAAAACTGTCTACTAATAGAGAGCATACCTCTGTACTGCTACGTTTTTATCAACTTCTTCAAGGGTTAATCTTATAATCGACCTTTCTGGGAAACTTCCAAGTAATTTTGCATTCCATCCTTGTCAACACAGAAGTCCAATGCATCTTCTTTCGTTATTCTATTCTGCATGTACAGATCACCAATACATTTATCCAAAAGCTGCATTCCAATATTTCCTCCAGTTTGTATACATGTATTGATGCTTTGAGATTTACCTTCTCTGATAAGATTGCTTATTGCGCGTGTAACAATCATTATTTCATGCGCCGCTACTCTACCATTGCCGCTTCCTTCAGGGATCAACCTCTGCGATATAACAGCCTTAAGCGCAGTAGACACCTGTACTCTTATCTGCTGCTGCTGATGAGGCGGAAAAACGTCAATAAGCCTGTCCAAGGTTTTGGCAGCTCCAAGTGTATGAAGAGTTGAAAGAACAAGGTGACCGGTCTCAGCCGCAGTAACTGCTATACTTATCGACTCAACATCCCTCATCTCACCTATAAATATTACATCAGGGTCCTCTCTTAATGCAGCCCTCAGTGCACTATCATATGTCTTGCTGTCATGACCTATCTCTCTTTGGTTAACAATACATTTACCATGTTTGAAAATATATTCAATAGGGTCTTCAAGAGTTAGTATATGCCCATACCTGGTTGAATTAATCTCATTAATAATGGATGCCATAGTTGTTGATTTTCCACTTCCTGTTGGACCAGTAACCAGAATTAACCCCTCTTTTATTTCGCAGATTTGCTTTATTACAGGCGGAAGATGCAGAGCTTCAATTGTAGGAATATTTGATGCTAATGTTCTAAACACCATTGACACTGAAGTCCTCTGCAAAAAAGCATTAACTCTAAATCTGGATACCTCAGGCACTGTCATGGAAAAGTCTACCTCTCCATAAGCCATCAAGTGTTCAAATTTTTCGTTATCCATGCAAGCTTTTGCATATTGCAGGGTGTCTTCCCTAGCTAGTTTCGGAGCATCAATTTCCTTTATGTTGCCGTTCACTCTGAATGAAGGAGCCCTTGCCACTGTAAGATGTAGGTCAGACGCCTTTAATTCCACAGCCATTCTAAGCAATGCAGTTAATTCAATCGCCATATTCTCCTCCTACTTTCGGGTATTGATATTGTTGAAAATAAACCAGACAAATACCACGTATGCCATATTTACGATAGCTTACGAGGTACAAAAATGGGAATAATAAGCAATTCATTTGAGGATATAAATATATATCGTAATAAACGGCTACATTCTTTATATATTTTTTATATTTCTATTTTCGTTGCTATTGACATAATTTTTTGTCTTATAGGTAGATACAAAAATAAGATACATAAAAAGAACAAAAGTATACTATATAACAATCGCATATTGTCATAGTAATTAGCCAAATTAAGATACTGGCTTCCATGCTGGAACAGATTAAAAAATCCGCTTAATTTGGACAAATTCATCTGAATTTCATGTTATTTTGATTTATACTTTTAAAAAAAATTATGTTAAAATATTAATCATGCGCATTTTTGTACTGATAAAAAAACATACACTTTTATACTTTATGCGATAAATATTAATATGTAAACGGAGGGCAATTATATGATTAAAAGTAAGTCAAAAGTAGCAATAATTGGAGCAGGCTTTGTTGGTTCTTCAACAGCTTTTGCAATGGCTTTGCAGCAAATGGCCACAGAAATAGTTCTCATTGATGTATTCAAGGAAAAAGCTTATGGTGAAGCTTTGGATATCAACCACGGTCTTGCATTCGTAGGACAGATGGCAGTCTACCAAGGAGATTATTCCGATGTAAAAGACGCGGATGTAATAATTATCACAGCTGGTGCAAATAGGAAACCCGGTGAAACACGTCTTGACCTTGCTAAAAAGAATGTATCGATAGCAAAAGAAATCACAGCAAATATCATGAAGCACTATACTTCAGGAGTAATTCTTGTTGTGTCAAATCCTGTTGATATACTCACTTACATGATTTCTAAGTGGTCAGGTCTTCCAAATGGCAGAGTTATGGGTTCAGGAACTGTTCTTGACAGTTCAAGATTCAGATACCTTCTTAGCAAAAAACTTAATGTCGATGTAAGAAACGTACACGGTTATATTATTGGAGAACATGGTGATTCACAGCTTCCTGCATGGAGTGCTACACATATTGCAGGACAGAGCATTAGTGAGTACTCACAGGGTGCAAGCGGAATTTTTACTGCTGAAGACAAGATCCAAATTGCTCAGGAAGTAAAAACTGCAGGTGCAGAAATAATCAAAAACAAGGGTGCTACCTACTATGCAATAGCAATCACAGTTAATGCAATAGTTGAAACACTCTTGAAAAATCAAAACACTATCAGAACAGTAGGTAGTGTAATCAATGGAAACTACGGAATTGAAGATGTTGCATTAAGTCTTCCTTCAATAGTTAATTCAGATGGAGTACAAAGTATAATACCACTTGTTCTTTCACCTGAAGAAGAAGCTGCTTTAAGAGCTTCTGCAGAAAGTGTTAAGGCTGTTCTTAATGAAGTAAAAGATTTATAATAATAAAATAAAAGACTTATGAAATAGGAGGTTAAGAAAGATGGATTATAGAAAAGAGTCCTTGAGACTTCATGGTGAATGGAAAGGCAAAATTGAGGTAGTTAGTACTGTACCTGTAAAAAATAAGGAAGATTTGTCATTAGCTTATACTCCTGGTGTTGCTGAGCCATGTTTAGCTATTCAAAAAGATGTTGATCTTTCATACACATTAACAAGAAGAGGAAACTTAGTTGCTGTTATTACTGATGGTACTGCAGTTCTCGGTCTTGGAGATATAGGTCCAGAAGCAGGTATGCCTGTTATGGAAGGTAAATGTGTTCTCTTTAAAACTTTTGGAGATGTAGATGCTTTCCCTCTCTGCGTAAGATCAAAAAGCGTTGACGAAATAGTTAACACTGTAAAACTCCTTGCTGGTAGTTTCGGTGGTGTAAATCTTGAAGACATTTCAGCTCCAAGATGTTTTGAAATAGAAAGAAGACTTAAAGCTGAATGTGATATTCCAATTTTCCACGATGATCAGCACGGAACAGCTGTTGTTACACTTGCTGCTATGATAAACGCATTAAAAATCGTTAAAAAGGATATAAATGATATATCTGTAGTTGTTAACGGTTCAGGTGCAGCTGGTATAGCAATAACAAAACTTTTGATGAGCATGGGACTCAAAAAGGTAATCCTCTGCGATACAAAAGGTGCTATATACGAAGGCAGAGACAACCTCAATCCTGAAAAAGAAGAAATGGCTAAAATCTCTAACCTTCAGAAGATCAAAGGTACATTGAAAGATGTACTTGTTGGTGCTGATGTTTTCATTGGAGTATCTGCTCCTAATATGGTTACTAAGGAAATGGTTAAGAATATGGCAAAAGATGCAATAATATTTGCTATGGCAAACCCAACTCCTGAAATTATGCCTGATGAAGCTAAAGAAGCCGGTGCAAAAGTTATCGGAACAGGTCGTTCAGACTTCGCAAACCAGATTAATAACGTACTTGCTTTCCCTGGTATCTTCAGAGGTGCTCTTGATGTAAGAGCAAGCGATATAAACGACGAAATGAAGATTGCAGCTGCAAAAGCTATAGCTTCTCTCGTTAGTGACGAAGAATTAAATCCAGAATTTGTTATCCCTGCAACAGTTGATCCAAGAGTTGGTTCAACTGTTGCGGAAGCTGTTAAAGAAGCTGCAAGGAAAACCGGTGTAGCTAGAATATAGTAATTATTATTTAAAATAAAAGGGAGAGTCGCAAACCTACTTAAATGTAGCTAGCGACTCTCTCTTTTTCAGTTTCTTTGGACACTTTTCAATTAAGATTTGGTTTCCAATAAGCACTTAAATGTTATCTATTAATATCCTCACAAAATATCTATACCAACCGGGTCATAATATGTGCCCGTTTTTTTAATGCCTAAGAAATTGCATTTCTTTCTGGCATCAAAAAAGTCTACCGAAAGGCTTTTTACAGCAGAGAAATACCTTAGCTATAAATCGGCAAAGCTGACTTTTTTATTTTAAAAATATTATGACTTTAGTCACATCGTATTATGACTTATGATATCTTATTTTTACTTTTATTTTGTTTTATACTAAAAACAGGATATAAAAAAGGGTTCAGCCATAGAAGTGAGTGTTTAATCAATTTGTTTTACTTTTACGGGAGAAGGTGATACATAAGAGATAAATTATAAAAATGCATTTAGGGAATAAAAAATAAATAATATCAAAAATATATCAAAAATATTAAAAGGGGGTCTATTTATTTATGAAGACAAGTATTAAGAGAATAATTTCTACATTAACGATGATTACAGTTTTTTTACTTCTATTTAGTCCTGCATTTGCACAAGAGGATGAACCACAGGTTCAAGAAACATGGGACAAAACAATATCAGGAAAAGTTTGTCTTCCGAAAGGAATTGTTGCATCTAACGACACATATGTATCTATTAGCGTATACACTAACATGTCCGAAAATGAGAATTACTTCGAGAACAATGTTGAAGTCCTATTAAAAGAAAATACCAGTTACGCAGAATATACCTTGAATGTGCCTTCCGGCAAAGGATATGTTGTAAGTTTTTGGTGTTATGGTACCCTTCCAAAGAACATTTTGAATTATGGATATTACAATGAATCAGGTACTGTTATGAATCAATTGGATTCCACCAAAATCGACGTTATGTCGTGTAATGCTGAAAATATTAACCTAAACTTCATTAAAGGAAAATCGATTTCAGGTATTGTGTATCTTCCTGAAGGAATAGTAACTCCTTCAGAAGGCGGATACATGAATCTATTTGTTAATTCTAATAACAATACTGATGATAACTATGACGATGACTATTACAATAGTGCTTCGATAGAAGTTCCGGTTGGAGTAAATTCATTTCCTTATTCCATAAGTGTGTTGGAAGACCGTGATTACAGTATGTCATTCGATATAAACAGTATTCCCGGAGTATTAAACAGAGGATATTACAATACAAATGGAACAGTTCTTAGCAATTTAGATGCATCCCTTGTAAATGTTAAAGATCAGGATATAGAAAATGTAAATATTAAACTTGCTAAAGGCGTAAACATTGAAGGAACATTAAATTTGCCTGATAACATGACAGCACCTGAAGGCGGTATAAATGTATATGTAAATACAAATTCAGATAACGGCACACCCGATATTTGGGAAGACGATTATTATAGCTACACAAACTGCATTATTCCTCAAGGGGAAAACTCAGTAAATTATTCTTTAACAGTTGTACCTTCAAAATCTACATCATATATTTTGAATTATACTATTGATCAAAACACAGTAGGATTATTCAACCAAGGCTATTATTGCAAAAATGGCAGTACTATTGACCCTTCAAAGGCTACACCTGTTGTAGTTGGAGCAGAAACAGTGACTGATATTAATATAATTTTAGCTAAAGGTGCAGTTTTAAAAGGAACAATTTCAATACCTGAGGGAATGACTGTTCCTACTGAAGGATTTTATATTGACCTAAACGCACAGACTGATAATATGACACCAGAAAACTATGAAGATGATGCTTCTTATTACGCTAATTCTTATATTGAAGGTGGCAGTAACTCAGCAAAATTCTATATTACGGTAGATCCTTCGAAGACAGACTATGTTCTAAATTATGGTTTTTGGGATACTACGTATTCAACCTACAAACAGGGGTACTATAATTCTGTCGAAACAGCAGCTAACATACAAGATGCAACAAAAATCTCTGATTTTGAAAAAGAAATAGATTTTAAGATTTTACAGGGTGTTAAATTATGTGGAAAAGTAAGTTTACCTAATGGTGAAAAAGCTCCTGAGGGCGGTTTGCAAATATCCTTAAACGCTCTTTCCACTGATATTTCCACTAAGGACAGCACTAATGGAATTTCAGCATATGGAAGTATTTATATTGGTGAAGGCGAAAATTTTGCACCTTATACTCTTGAAGTTTACCCTAAGGAAAAAACAAGCTGTTTTGTAAACTATGACTATTATACAGATCAAAAAACTCAATATCTTAACAAGGGATATTACAGTCAGTCAGGAATGGGCTATAGCATCTCAAATGCTACTCCTATAATAGTTGACAAGGATACTGATACTGTAGAAAACATTAACCTTACACTCCTAAAAGGTGTTGAACTCAAAGGTGAATTGAAAATACCTGAAAAACTAGTAAATAAATCCGATCTATGTATTTATATAAATGCAATAAATGAAAATGGTACACCCGATTTTATCATGGATGATCTATGTAGCTACACAAGTATAAATGCCGACGGTAAAAGCAAAGTTCCATTTACCCTTTATGTTGCACCTGGATTGAAAAACGGTTACAAACTTAGTTTCAACTTATACGGTGATCTGGATGAATATGTAAGCACCTCTTATTATAACAAAAAAGGAATGGTAGGCAATTATAAAGATGCTACACCAATATTGGTTGGAAATTCAGGTGTCAAGGACATAAAGCTCTCAGCAATAAAAGGTGTAAAAATATCAGGTGTTATTAACATTGAAGAAGCAAATAGGGGAGAAATTGCTCCAAGTACCTTTTATGTTACAGCTACCAGTGACAGTAACACAACTGAATGCTTTTATGATGATATTTATAGTAGTAAATATTTTAACGTTACTGAAGGTCAAAATTCAATTGCCTATGAAATTTATGTAGTACCGGAAAGTGACTATACATTGAGCTTTGGTCAGTATGACACTTCAGATTACATGACAGAAGGCTTCTATAGCAAAACAGGAACAGTGCACACGATTCAAGATGCAGATAAAATAAAAATCGGTAAGAAGGCAGTAAAAGATATCAATTTCAACATCGATAAATGCGAGTAATTATTAAAGTGCATAGCTATAAGTAAAATTATAAATTGGTATAAAGTGAGGGTTGTCCAAATTTGGTCAACCCTCATTTCCTTTAATGGATGGCAATGATAAACAAATATACTTCATACGAACTAAGAGATGTTAAAATATTACTTTTATATTACGAAGTAGTTTGCTTATCCGGGTGTATGCTATAATACTGCTATAACTTAATGGTGGTGAATATAGAACTATATACTTAGATAAATAATAGTGCTAATATATACTAACAAGATAAAAGTTGAAAGGAAATTATACAAATGGGAAAGACTTTAGTTTTAGCAGAAAAACCTTCCGTAGCAAGAGATATTGCCAAAGTGCTAAACAGCAACCAAAAAGGGAATGGATTCTTAGCTGGTCCAAAATACATAGTAACTTGGGCATTAGGACATCTTGTAACACTAGCCGACCCAGAGAGCTACAGTGACAGATATAAGACTTGGAATATAGAAGATTTGCCAATGCTGCCAAAGAAAATGGAACTTGTTGTTATAAGAGAAACATCCAAGCAATTTGGCGTTGTAAAAAACCTAATGCACAGGGATGATATAGACGAGCTCGTCATTGCTACAGACTCAGGTAGAGAAGGCGAACTTGTGGCAAGATGGATAATTATAAAGGCAGGATTTCGAAAGCCAATAAAACGTTTATGGATCTCTTCACAAACCGACAAAGCTATAAAGGATGGTTTTGCAAATCTCAAACCTGCAAGGGATTATGATAATCTGTTCTTCTCCGCTCAGAGCAGATCAGAGGCAGATTGGCTGGTGGGCCTTAATGTAACACGTGCATTAACCTGCAAGTTCAATGCCCAACTCTCAGCTGGTAGAGTTCAAACTCCTACACTGGCTATGATCGTAGAACGCGAGAACGAAATAAGAAAATTTGTTCCAAAAGATTATTGGAGCATTAATGCTGGCTTTGAAGGCTTTACAGTCCAATGGCAGGATAAGGCTTCAGGTCAAACAAGGATATTTGATAAGAAAAAAGCTGATGATATTGTAGCAAAAGTTACAGGACAAACCGGACAAATTGTTGAAGTGCGTAAGGAAGCCAAAAGGGAGCTTCCGCCATTAGCTTATGATCTGACTGAACTCCAGCGTGATGCAAATAGAAAATACGGTTATTCTGCAAAACAAACTTTAAATATCATGCAGAAATTATATGAATCTCATAAGTTAGTTACTTACCCAAGGACAGATTCAAGGTATATAACCGACGATATTGTACCAACACTTACTGAGCGTTTAAAAAGCATTGCTGTGGGGCCTTATGCCAAACCCGTGCAAAGCATAATAAGAAACAAAATTGTCGTAACAAAACGATTCGTAGATAACAGCAAAGTTTCAGATCACCATGCCATAATCCCTACTGAACAGTATGTCAATTTGGCTTCTTTAAATACAGAGGAACGCAATATATATGATTTGATCGTAAAGAGGTTTATCGCCGTTTTAAACCCTCCTTTTGAGTATGAGCAGACTACTGTTAAGGTAGACGTCAAAAGTGAGCTATTTTATGCAAAAGGAAAGATTGTGAAGTCATGGGGTTGGAAAAGTGTATATGAGGGATTTGGCAAACTGGAAGAAGATGACGATGATGACGAAAACAGTCATTCTCTTCCTGATATCAAACAGGGTCAAAAGGCTGCTTTAACCTCTGTAAAACCTGTTAACGGCAAGACTAAGCCTCCTGCAAGATACACTGAAGCTACCCTTTTATCTGCAATGGAGCATCCGGGAAAATTCGTGGAAAACAAAGCCTTGAGAGAAGCACTAGAGAACACAAGCGGACTCGGAACACCTGCAACACGGGCAGATATAATTGAAAAGCTGTTTAACACCTTCTATGTTGAGCGAAAGGGTAAGGAGATTTTCCCAACTTCTAAAGGAATCCAACTTATAGGCATTGTTCCTTCAGATCTGAAATCTCCTGAACTGACTGCCAAGTGGGAACAGCAGCTCGCCCTCATAAGTAAGGGCAAAACTAATTCGGACACCTTTGTTTCTGAAATGAGAAACTACGCAACAAAGCTTGTTAAGGATGTAGTCTCCAGTAATGAAGTCTTCAAACACGATAACGTTACAAGGGAAAAATGTGAATGCGGTAAATATCTATTGGAGGTAAATGGCAAGAAGGGTAAAATGCTTGTGTGTCCTGACCGCGAATGCGGCTTCAGAAAATCCATATCTCTAGTATCCAATGCCAGATGCCCTGAATGTCATAAAAAGATGGAAATCCGTGGTGAGGATGAAAACAAATCCTTCTATTGCGCATGTGGATATAGAGAAAAACTGGATGCTTTCAAAAAGCGTAAAGGTGAGCAGGTAAACAAGAAGGAAGTTACAAGTTTCTTGAAGCAACAGGATAAAGGCGAAGCTATAAACTCGGCACTTGCTGATGCGTTAGCCAAGTGGAAATCCTAATTGGGAAAAGTGCGAATGCAGCTAAATTTAGTTTTAGAGTTTTTCATCTATAATAGAAAACACAAAAAATAGCTATGCTCCCTAAGCCATAGCTATTTTTTACACTCAAAGTGCACTTTCATCTATATCAATACCTGCCATTTTCATGAGATAAATGGCATTGCGTGTTGTTGAAACGCCATTACGAAGCTTATAGTCAAAATGGATCTTGTTATCTTTATAGTACTCTTCGAAGTGATAGTTCCTTATCTTCTGGTTCTTCAACTCTAAATCACAAAGCTCAAAATCATGGGTAGATACCATTCCAATGGATTTAGTCCTACTGAGTTCCTCAATCAAAACCCTTGCTCCTGTATGTCGGTCTCTAGAATTGGTTCCTTTGAATATCTCATCCAGAAGGAAAAAGACTTTTCGTCCTTCCTTGGCTTCCTTAAGAATCTCCTTGATCCTTAAAAGCTCTGCATAGAATGAGGAAATGCTTTTGCCCAGATCATCACTAACCCTCATACAGCTATGTATATCCATGATAGATGCACGAAAAACCTGTGCACAAACCGGAGCTCCTGTATAAGCCAGAGCCAGGTTTATTCCAGCTGTTCTCAAAAGCGTACTTTTACCGGACATATTTGAACCAGTAATGAGAAGTACCTTTGTCGGCGAATTAAAATTTAGATTGTTGTATACCCTGTTTAATGTTATAAGTGGATGCCCCATCTGGACAGCTTCAAAACTCTCTTTGTCACCTTCCGAAATCTCCGGCATCACCCAGTCAGGATTATCATGGTTTATTATTGCCAGACTGGCTAAAGCTTCAACATCACCAATCCCTTCAAGCCATGCTTTTAAATACCTTCCTGACACGTCTTTCCATTTTTCCAAAGTAATCATGTTATGATAATCCCAAAGGGTAAGTATATTAAAAACAAAATAAAACGGAGCATGTCTATTGGAAATAGAATCAATTATTTTTGCCAGTCTGTTTACCTGCTCGTATGCAGGCTTTGCTACTTTCCCAGCCATCTTAGTACTAATTTCTTTTATTAACGTAGCTTCGAATTTCTTATTTTCAAAGAGCTTTAACATTTTGTAATAAACTCTTATATCCTTGTTAAACTTATCGGCTGTATTGAAAATCTCATGTCTTTCCAAACGCTTATAGCGCAATATAAAATATTGAACAATTATCAAGATCGCTGGTATGTAGTAAGGGATTGCCGAAATCCATATTGACAGTATTAAAGATAGTATGGTAACTGCAGGCAATACTTTTACAATTATGTTGAGCCATGTTTTTCTGTAAAATGAATGTTCTTCATTGGCCCAATCAATAAGCTTTTCAGGGTTTTTCATATTATTTGACACAACCAGTCCTTCAGCCAAAAACCTGTGCCTCCACCCCAACTTCAAGGCTAGCTCTTTTACTGCTTCCTGACGCATTTTTATGCGGGCTGCATCTTTGCTGCTTCCAGATAACAATCCGCCTAATGCCTTTCGCCCTAAATAGGTATTTGCAACATTAATCCATTGGAACATAGACCTGTTTCCGAAAATGTCAAGATCATATGCATATTCGTGATTCCCATCAAGAAAATCCTTGCCGTCATCAAGGAATGTATCCCACTCTCCATTTATACGCTTTAAAGAATCTTCATTTATTTTTACAAGCATTGAAGAATACATTTTAGCTTTAAACAATTTATCATGTTGAACCATCAAGTAACCGAACAAGAACGCAAATGCTATAAAAATCGCAGCCATTATAATGTAGTACTTAATTATGAATAAAAAGACGGTTAATGCAATACCTGATATAAACACTAATAATCTTAAGTTACTAATTGTATTTATAGCCTTAACATGTTTTTGGTTTAGCCTTAAATAGCAATCCCTTCGTTTTTCATACCTCTCCTTTGCAACCATTAACTCAGTCCTTTACTATTTTGTATTTTGTATAATAATATATATTATCTCTTTAAACTTCAAGAATTAATTTCAAAACATTGAAATATCTTTGGGAAAATGGTACATTTAATCAAGAGTTATTTTATACCCTTAGAAGGAGGTTGTACAATTGTCAAAGCTACCATTAAAACTCACATTTGGGGAAGAAGTTGCAAATGCTATAACCCATGGTGTAGCATCACTGCTTGTACTGTTTTCCATCCCTTTAGTATCAATCATTGCATACACCAAAGGCTCAATATATGATGTAGTAGGCGTCACTATTTTTTGTGTGTCAATTTTTTTAATGTTCCTCATGTCAACGTTTTATCACATAATGGAGCATGAAACAAAACACAAAAGAATAATGAGGATATTTGATCATATATTTATTTATGTCGCAATTGCAGGTACATATACCCCTATAGCAATATCTGTCATAGGTGGATGGCAAGCGATCGTTATACTCTCAATACAATGGGCTATGGTTTTATTCGGCATTCTTTACAAGTCCATTTCCAAAAATTCAATGCCAAAGTTTTCGCTTATGATATATCTAGTTATGGGCTGGACACTTATTATTTTCATGCCGTTATTCTTCCAAAAAGCCAACCCTCTTCTTTTCTGGCTTATTCTTGCCGGAGGAGCACTATATTCTGCCGGAGCTGCTGTTTATGCCCGCAAAGGTTTCAAATATCACCATATGGTATGGCATTTATTCGTATTTTTTGGGGCATTAACACACTTTATCGGCATATGCTTCTTTATGTATAAATAAAAGATGTAATCAATAACAAAAAATAACTTTCATTCTGTGCGTGGCCTTTTGTACAATTAAGCCTTAAGCAAAACAGTGAAAGTTATTTTTTGTCCTCGCAAGCTCTGGAAATTAACTATGTTACGAGGCACAAATATTTTATAATAATGGTTATCTACACTAAGTTTGCTAAGCTCTAGCCATGCCTACCAGTCCAACTAGAGTCATATGGTTTATATATTTATCCTTAGTTAACACTTTGGAAATACTCGAAACATCTTTTAATGCTATTGCATAAACACTGCTGCATCTATTGAGCATATCTTTCAATACCATATTCACTTCTTTATACAATTTCCTTGTAACCTTCACGAATTTAGAATCCATCAATATGTGAGAACATCTCTTCAATAGCTCCTCCGGAGTACCTTTCGATACTATTCTCAACTTTTCATTAATTATATGTGTAGATACTTTTAGGCTGTTATCATATTCAAACGTAAGCTCATTTACTTTTGGTGCTATAGTCTCAATAAGCTTCTTATCGAACCCCTTCGAAGCAGCATAATGAAAAATTGCCTTTTCGTATTCATCGCCTATTATATCAACTTCTCTATTGTTAATTTTAATAACTTCAGCATAATTACTAAGTACAAGGGAATGCATAAATATCCCAAAGCTCTTTTCTTCTTCATCGACATACTCTGCCTTTATAAGCTTCCCATCAAGGTAAACTTCTTCGACAATCAAATTTGAAGGGCTGTTTGGGTCTCTTACTATAGAATTTCTATTTAACAAAGCTATTTCATTTGAACCAAGATTCATAAACCCTCTCCTTTCCAATATGTAAAAACATCCAGTATCACATTTTCAATGTTGCTAGCGAAACCTTGGAGCGCATAGAATTAGTCTATTACATTGTAAAGAAAATTATGCCTAAAGTTAAATAAAACCCCCGCACCCATACCGTAATAGTAAGCTTCAGGGTCTCACGACTTATAGACTAAACGTCCGCAACTCTAACGTATTCACAGTTTGCCTTCCGTAACATATATAGACCGTTACTTCCTTTATTCCTGGATAAATATTCTAAGCGCAATTATATATCAGCAAATCTATATAAGCTTTACAAAAATATCCTATTAACAATTTTAATTTTATAATAAATAATATTAACTTGTCAATTAATAATTTGTAAACATTTTATTAAATCTTGTTGAGTTTTCTTTATCTTGGTTATCGCATCGATTGTCTAGATTGAAACTTTTTTAGAAAAATACATTTTCTTTTCCCATCAAGACTTGAAGAACGAAGCTAAATGGTAGTATAATAGAATTCAAGATTAATCTTATTCAAACTAAGATTAGATATATGGCTATTTATTTTTTTAAGCATACTTTTTGGTGGAGGTTGTTTTTTTTGCAAAAAGTTTGTTAAAAAATAAACTATCCGTGTTGTTTTATTTGTAAATCCAGTATAGACTATCAACCCATGAAGAAGCAAACCTTCTATATGATTTTATAGACTTCTCAAGAATTTTGCTAGAAGGTGATAAGAAACAGGTTGAATTTATAAGTAATTTTAAAAAAATAACAAACTAGGGGGAATTATCTTGTTTAAATTACAAACGCTCAACAAAATCTCATCCACAGGTCTGGATGTATTTGAGAAAGAAAAATATGATATAGCATCCGAAATGACAAATCCTGACGCAATTCTTGTTAGAAGTGCAAATATGCTTGAAATGGAATTACAGGGCAATCTTAAGGCTATAGCAAGAGCTGGGGCAGGTGTAAACAATATTCCTATAGACAAATGTACAGAAAAGGGAATTGTAGTTTTTAACACACCAGGAGCAAATGCAAACGCAGTTAAGGAACTTGTAATTGCTTCCCTTTTGCTTTCTTCCAGGAAAATCTTCAAAGGAATAGAATGGGCGCAAACCCTTAAAGGTAACGGCAGTGAAGTTGAAAAAATGGTTGAAAAAGGAAAATCCCAATTTGAAGGTCCTGAAATAAAAGGTAAGAGACTTGGTGTCATAGGTTTGGGAGCAATAGGTGTTATGGTTGCGAATGATGCTCTTTCACTTGGTATGGATGTTATAGGCTACGACCCTTATATATCTATAAATGCTGCCTGGGATCTTTCAAGCAGCGTTCATAGAGCTACAAGCCTTGAACAGTTGATTTCAACATCCGATTACCTTACTATTCACGTACCTTACATGGATAGCACAAAAGGTATGATTAATAAAGATTTGTTCAATATAATGAAAAAGGGTGTAAGGTTATTAAACTTTGCAAGAGGCGGTCTTGTTGTGAATAAGGATCTATTTGAAGCTTTGGAAAACGATACTGTTGCTTGCTATGTAACAGATTTTCCAAGCGACGAGTTGTTAGGTCTTGATAAGGTAATCGCAATACCTCACCTCGGTGCATCAACTCCGGAATCCGAAGAAAACTGCGCAATGATGGCTGCTGTTCAAATGCGTGAATTCCTGGAAAAAGGTCATATCAAAAACTCTGTAAACTTCCCTGATTCAGAACTCGCACGTTCAGGGGATAGGAGGGTAATTGTTGCCCATGACAATGTACCAAATATGTTTGGACAAATAACTTCTACCATAGCTTCGTATAAAATAAATATTGGGGACATGCTCAGCCGTCATAGAGATAAAATAGGTTATACCATTTTTGATATCGAAGGCTCACTATCAGAGGAAGTAGTTAACAGATTAAAATCGATAAGCGGTGTTAGAATGGTAAGAGTTATATAAACTTTCTATAGATCTGAAAACGCCTGCAGACTTAAAATATAAGTCTTGCAGGCGTTTTATTTGAGAATATTCCAAAATATTCAGCACATTATTCCCTACTGTTATTGGTTTTCCATGTACTCAAGACACTTAGAAATCATAGTGAAAAGCTCCGCCCTTGTAACATTCTTATCTGGTTTAAATGTATTGTCACTGTAGCCCTTTACTATTCCTAATTTACATGCTGTATTGATGTATTTTTTGGACCATGAAGCAATTTTCCCTTCATCAGCAATTACTAAGTCTTGGCCTTCTGAAGCCTCAAAACCGAAGGTTTTCATAAGCATTACAACAACTTCCTGTCTTGTGACATTTCTTGATGCTCTAAATGTATTATCCTCATATCCACCTACAACCTTAAGATCTAAAGCTGTTTTTAGGAAGCCCTTAACCCATGTAGGTATTGCATTGCTATCTGCAAAGCTAAATTCTGCATTTTCTGATGGGCTATATCCTTTCGACTTCATAAGAGCGGTTACAGCTTCTGCTCTATTTATGTTATTGTCCGGCTTTATTGTTCCGTCAGGATACCCCTGAATAACTTCCAGTTTAATCAGCTTAGTGATATATAATTTTGCCCAATGAGTATTTATATCTTTGGGAATTGCTAATTCACCTGTTATAATCGGCGTTATAGTTACCTCAGGAGATGGTGTTGGTGTTAATTGAGTGGATGGTATCATTGTCACTTCAGCTAAAGTAGTTATTGCTGGCGTCGGTGTAGCTGTAGTTGTTACCACAGATATTGGTTTAACTGTTGCTATGGCTGAAGGTGTTACTGTCGGAATCGAAGATTCTGTAGCTATCGCTGTAGGTGCTATAGTTGGCGTTGCATCTCCAACTATTACCGAACCACCATTATATATAACACCAGTAATCTCATCTGTTCCTGAAGCATAAACAGCACACCTTGAAAGGTTATAATTGAGGTTGTATATACCATCAGATGCGGTGCTCTTAATCTTTAACTGGATTTGTGCAATTGTGCCGTCACTTTTTATCATTCTGCTTCCATCAGCTGGTGCCTCAAAAGTCATAGCTACAAATCCCATTTCACTGTTAACATTAGAGTGAAAATCATTTGTATTGGTTATCAAATTTCCTGATGCTATACTTACAGAGGTAAAAGTTTGAGGATCGTAAGTTACCCAAAAACTACATGTATATATTCCGGATGAAGGAACATTTTTAAGTGTCAAAGGTACAGTAACGGTAGTTCCCGGATCTCCATTTACAGCAGCCAAATTTACCTGCATAGAAGATTCTACTGCGTATGTAAACGAGGTAACCAAACAACCAATAACTAAAATGAATACCATTACAATACACTGCACTTTGTTAAGACTTAACAGCTTGTCCTTTTTATTCATCTATAGATTCCTTCCTTCTTTAGAATATTAAAAGAATATAATTATTTAAGAAACCCCTGACATGCTAAAGAATAGCTGAATTTATATTTTCAGTATTCCTAAATTGCAAAACAGACTAAAGATATAAACACTTCATACATTTTATTATACAATAAATATTACTATTATGCTATAGTTTTCGCTTGACCAACGTTATCGTACGATTTTATTTGTAAAAAATTCAAAGCCCTAGCTATTTCTTAACTCCTTTCAATATGTATAAAGTAGGACATAATCCGTATTCTATCCCATATTGAACCTGTTGGGCCAGTCTTTCCTGGGGTATTACCGCACCCATATCAATAATGTTTTTACTCACATAATCCTGATAATTCATAACAAAATCTTCAAACAATATCCTTCCGTCATCAAGTTCCTCACAGTATTGGATGTCTATAACTCCTGTACTATCTATCATTGAATGCCACCACTCAGGTGAATGATACTTTGAACAGCAACCATCCCATACACTCCAATCCCAATCGAAATTATAAACTTCAGGAATCACCTCATAATCAGGCTCCTTATTAAAGCATTCACTTCCTATGCAAAGTGTTCCCCCAGCTTTTAAGGTACCAAACAACCTTTTTAAGAAGTCTGATTCTCCGCCAAACATAAACAGTGAATTCATACAAAAGATCGCATCAAAATAGTTCTCTGCAAATGGTATATTTTTAGTTATATCAAGTTGCATGGGAATAATTTTTTGTATGAATCCCTCTTCATTGGCCCTTTCTACCAGCATTTGAGGTGAATTCCACAAATCTACTGCAATAATTGTAACATCAAACTTTTTTGCAAGAAATAAAGCTGCTGATCCAAAACCACAACCAAGATCAAGAATAATTCCGCCTTTTTTGATATTCATTAATCTAAGCATTTTAGATACCAGGTATAAACCACCACAGCCAATAAAGCCTTCATATATTTGACCTTTGGAATAGCCTTGCAATTCATGATAGACCTTAATATCAGGGCTTCTAAATCCCCTCATTTTTTGTTTTGAATCCATTTATGTACTCCCCGGCAAAAATTATTTTCACTGCTTAAAACCTTATAATAAATGCAGTTTTCTGCCCCTTTTCAAAACCCGCTTTTTCATAAAATCTAAGCGTGCTTTCTTCTTTTCTGCCTGTCATTAGCATAACTTTATAACAGTTCTTTTCTTTTGCTATATCAACTGCTTTTTTTAGAACTGCAGTTCCATATCCTTTTTTGCGGTATTGCCCATGTGTCACTACATTTTCTATCAATGCATACGGCCTGGCGTCTCTTGTCAAATTTCTTATAATGACCAGTATACACGAAGAAACTATTATACCATCCTCTTCAATTACCAAACAATAATAATGAGGATCTTTAAACATCTCATTCCACAACGTTTCCAGTTTTTCATCTACTTTCAGTTCAGGATCTTCAGGATTCAAGTACTTGTATAGCTCAAGCAAGTTACTAAGCTCTTCAAACTTTATTTTTCTCACTTTCTCAATCATTTTTTCCTCCAACATTGAACTTTAGTTTTTAGTAATATGATTTCAACACTTCCTAAAGTTTAAATGTTATAATTCTACACTTGAAATAAGCTTAAAACCGTTACGTTCATATTTTTTTAAAAGTTCATCCCATTTCTTTTCATCCATCAATATAATCCCATCTTTAATAATGGTTACATCATATCCATGTTTTTTGGCACCCTTTGCTGTAGAGTAGATGCAGAATTGGGCATCTAATCCAACCAGATATAATTCACTAACCTTATACTCATTGAGAAATTCTCTAAATTTTACACTTGAAAATGCGTCCGCCCCTGGCTTTGAAAAACAAAAGTCGGACTTGATATTAATTCTTTTATCAATCTGTGCTCCAGGACTTCCCTTAATAGCAGTGCCTCCGCAAAACAATTGCGAAAACATCTTACCCATAAAATTATCAAATTCTTGTTTAATATACACTACAATAATATTTTTCATTGATGCAGCTTCTATTATTTTATTCACTCCGGCAATAAATTGATCAGAGTCTTTGTATGGGAAGGGACGCGTCGCAGTATCCCCTGTATAATCTTCCTGAATATCTATAACCAATAAAACCTTTTGATTGTTTTCGGCTTTTTTATCACCCATAATTTTCCCCTCACTTTCATTCCCATTATATACCTTTCCTACAAAAGTAATCAATGAGATTTTTGGTATCAATTACTGTCTCGCTCACAATGTGCCCCCACATTATCAAGCAGCGACGAAATCTCACCATTATAGTATATACAAAGCTTATGCAGCGCCCTCGTCATTGACACATATAAAAGTTTTATGTCCAGTTCATCTTCCTTGTACACATCGATACCCGCATCAGCTATTATTACAACATCAAACTCCAACCCTTTTGTAAGGTAGGATGGCACAATAAGTGTACTGTTTTTATATTCTTCTTCCTTACCTGTTATTATATTCAGATCGTCTATTTTACCTTTCAAGAGTTTGTACATATTTTGGCATTCTTCAACAGTCTTACAAACTACCGCAGCTGTTTTGAAATTTTCACTTCTGCACCGCTTAATCCTTGCCGATATATCCTCTGCAATCTCTTTTATGCTTTGCCTTTCAATTATTTTTACTTTATCGCCATGTCTTATAACAGGTTTTGCAAGCACCAAACCATGGTCTTTAATTTTACTTATTACGGTATTTGCAGCACCCATAATTTCAACTGTAGTTCTATAGCTCTCCTCTAGCGTCAGGAATCCGCACTTCTGGCCTTCAAAAACATCATCCACAACATCCTGCCAGGTCCTTATACCCCTATAGGAATGAATACTCTGGCATAGGTCACCCAAGATTGTAAATGAGCTGTCCTTTACAATCTTTCTAAGCACATAAAACTGAAATGCACTAAAGTCCTGCCCCTCGTCTATTACAATATGCTTAACAGGTATTTTCTCATCCATTCCATGTATTAGATACTTTAAGTATATTATCGGAGCAATATCTTCAATTTCCAGATATCCTGATTTCAAAGTCTCTCTCGTATGGTTTCTGGTATAATCAATCAATTCCTTTTCTGCCTTGCTATATAGAAGCTTGTTAAACAGCTCTTCATTGTTAATAAGATCTGAATAATACTCATATGGACTAAACTTTGATATCTTCTTTATATATTCATTTACAGCACTTTTAGCATAGCTCTCAATTTTGCCGACCACAGCATCCCTTTTGTCAATTGCTTCAATTATCAGCCTTTGCCTGTCTTCACTGTCTTCCATGATATCTTTTAAATTACGTATTACATTATCGCACTGTTCGTTGAGATTAAATATTATAACGTCCTTTTTCTGCTTCAATCTATTTGATAGATACTTCTTTATTTCGTCAATACGGCGTACAATCGGCCAGTTTTTATACTGTTTCAGAAATAAATCGTTTATCTCTGCATATTTAAATACCACCGTGTTTGCAATTTTAAAGTGTTCCTTTGGGATAAAAGAGCTTTCAATATGCTTGACGTAATCATCCATAACTTCTCTGAACAGCATTGACGCTTTAAACTGAGAACATTTTTTCAAAATACGGTTTGCATATATCTGCTCTTCTGTCACATTGTGATTTACAAACTTTGTAAGCTTCTCAAAGGGATCCTTAAGCTTAAACCTTTTGCCTATCAATTCCATAGCAAAATCTTCAAAAGTGGTCTGCTTAACTCTTTCAACACCGAGTTCCGGCAGTACTTCAGATATATAATTTAAGAAAAGCTTGTTAGGAGCTATAATCATGAAGTTTTCAGGTTCAAAGGATTTCTCAAACGTGTATACAAGATATGCAATCCTGTGAAGTGCAATAGTTGTCTTACCGCTTCCGGCGGCACCTTGCACAATTAAGGGCTTCCACATATCGGCCCTGATTATTTTGTTCTGCTCAACCTGTATTGTAGATACAATTTCCTTAAGTCTATTGTCACTGGTTGCCCCTAAATATGTTTGCAGGAATTCGTCATTGGTTGTTATGTCAATATCGAAAATCTCCTGTAAAATACCTTCATTAATCGCAAACTGTCTTTTTAATGTGAGCTCACCTTTTATATTGCCGCCAGGGCACCAATAATCCGCCTCTCCTATTCTCCCTTCATAGTAAAGGTTCGCTATGGGCGCACGCCAATCAACAATAATAACTTCCTGATCTTCATCTCTCATTAGAGACATCTTGCCAATATATAGATTTTCCCTTTTGCTGCTGTCCTTCTCTTTAAAATCTATCCGAGCAAAATAAGGTTTACTCCTTGCTACCAAAAGATTTCTGAGTCTTAGTGCTAGCGTATCCCTAATTGTCGTATTAATCATTAGATCGATATAGCTCTGGCTGTTTTCTGAAGTAAAATGTTTTTGTACACTATCAATATCATTGTCTAATCGCTCCTTCTTCCTAACAGTCGATTCCAGGCTCTTTTCAACATACCCAAGTGTATAATTACACCTTTCCAGCTCTTCCTTATACGCCGAATGCTTTTCCGCAGCCATAACTCATGTACCTCCCATTATTAATAGTACTAGCGCTTTTTAACACTCCAAATTTTAGTCTATTAAGTATTAAACATTTCTTATCTACTTATACCTTAAAATCATATTACGTGACACTCATTAATTTTTAAATAGGAATTTAATTATATTTGAAAGAATAAAAAAAATAAAGCTCTATATTTTTCAGCTTTATAACATCCTATACTATTTATAGTTCTCTTTGAACTGTATATCATAGTAAAACTAAAGCCGCCCATAGGGCGGCTTATTATTTTGTTAAGGAATACCCGAAAATAAATTTTCAGCATTCCTACTTAATTATTATTCCTTTTTAAATGCTCCTTCTCTATATTTGTTCATCGGATCCCACAAGAACCACTCTTCATACCCTGCATCGTACACAGCCTGTATTTCCTGTCTAATCTGTTCATCCTCATAATATTGCCAATTGCCTGCTCCTATCCATGTTGCAGTAAAGTCCTGCAGATAGGTTCTCAAAATCGGTTTGTCTCCTTGAACCTTTTCATATCTTGATTTTGCTTTTAAGAGTGTATTTTTGATTACTCCATAAGGATCTAAATCAGGCTTTGGGAACTTAACGTTATTAATTATCTGCCCATTAGCATAGTGTGATGGATAAGCCATTGGACACAAATAATCAAGGTCTTTACCGATATACTCAAAATATTGTCCGATTCCCTCAGTATCACCAGGGCTCTCTAAGATAATCGCGAATACATCACCCGATATTATCGCATTTGGAAGCTCCTGTCTTGCATAAGCCAGGTAGTCGTTTACAACTTCATATAGCTCTCTATCATCCTTGCCATCAAAAACCATCTGGCTCTTCTTTCCATCAGGAAATCTGATATAGTCAAACTGTACTTCATCAAAGCCTTTTGCAAGAGCTTCTTTTGCAAGATCTATATTATACTGCCATGCATCCTTGTTATATGGATTTACCCAGTTCATTTTGTTGTGAACATAAAGCCCGCCCTGTGTATTCTTTATTGCCATTTCAGGCTTGGCCTTTGCCAATATAGGGTCTTTAAAGCACACAATCCTCGCTATGGCATAGATATTATTCTCGTGTAATTTCTTTATAAGTGTATCAATATTAAAGAGCTTTTCGATTGCACCTATTTCAGATGCCAAAGGAACTTTAGAGTCATAGCTTACAATACCATAGTCATCCTTAAGGTCAATTACATAGCTGTTTATCTCTGTAGTATTTGCAAGCTCAATATAGTGATCCAGCCTTGACGCCGCTGATGAGCCAGTTAAATATAAGCCTTTAGCCTTAATTTTCTTTTGATTTGCATTCAAATTTTCAGCGGTACTTGTTGGCGTACTTTCAGCGACAACATTACCATTAGTTGATTGTACTGCAGTAGAATTTGGGGTAACAGTAGGTTGATTTTGATCTTGAGTTACAAGGGTTACATTGGTTGAGTTACAAGCAAACAATAATGATGCAATTACACACACTAAAATCGACAGCGATATGCTTCTTACAATGCCTTTTTTCATAAGTAAAAAACCCCCATATTTATTTTATTGAAGTTCAAGAATAATAAGATATGCCTTTTTGATAATAATACTATATCAAACATAGTTTTAAAGTACAATAGCAGTTTATGGACTTATCACAGCTTAAGAAACATAAAATTTTTCCGGTTGGCATTAACACATTTTTAATCAATATCATATAATGTCACCAGAATATCTTTTCAAAAGGAGACAAAAGCTATGTTTCCAATACATTTAGTCGGAGTTGCTCTAGCTGGTAGAATGCTATTATCAAAGCCAAATGGGGATTCTAATAAAATAGGGCAAAAATTCCCCATAAAACCTTTTCCGCCAAGAAGACCCACTGATGTCAAACCTTTAACTGTTAAAAACCCTTTTGAAGTTCTAATTAATGGACTAAACAGGCAATTATCAGGTATACTGAAAAAGCAGCCGCTTGAGAACTATGATGAGATTGTGGCTAATTTCATACCTCAAGGCAGCACTATCTTGACACCCAAACGCCCTTCAAGCTCTCAAAGTATTAGTTTTGCAGACATAGATGGTGACTCAAGAAACGAATTGATAGCATCATTCAGGCATGTTAACGAAGTAAAAACTATTATACTAAAGAAAGAAACTGACAATTGGTATAAAGTAGCCGAAATTGCCACTCCAGAGTATGAGAGTATTAGCTACAGGGATGTTGTAGATCTGACTGGCGAAGGACGAAAACAGCTGATAATTGCTTTATCATCTCAAGACAAGGATTCTGTCCTGCGTGGCTACTCACTCGATAAAGACAAATTTAACGAGTTATTCGCAGTAAACTGCAATAGACTGCAAGTCCTAAAATTACCTGGCAGTGATAGAAGTACATCTGAAGTAAAACTTGCAGTATGGAAAAGGAAAGAAAATGATGCCTATAATATTGAATTACTTCAGTGGAACGGCTCACAACTTGAACCATCAAATGATATAAGTACATATTATTCCAGCCATGTTGTTCCCTACTATTTGAAGAGAGTTAAAAAAGAACCCGATTTGCCCCAAAATTGGTATAACCTAGCCGATTGTCTTATACAAGCAGGTTTGCGCAGGGATGCCCTCATAGCAATAGATGCTGGCATGAGGTATGATTTAAGCACCGAATTAAATGATAAGTTCGTTGCATTAAAGGATAAAATCAAAAAAATTTAGTTATTCTAATAAGCCTATAAGATAAAACCAGCCCAAAGTTCCAATTCTTCGGGCTGGTTTTATCTTATCCATTATAGTTCTTACATCTATTTCCATGCCTTTTATTTTTTGTTCTACAAATCAAACAATACAGTGTTTTCATTACAATCGTTTTACCAGAACGGTGCAAAGAAAAAGCAAATGTTTTTAAATTGTCCATTGCCCATGTGCTATGCACACCAAATACCACTGTCCATTATACTTTTCATATACCAATCTCAGACTTTCCCAGTCCATTCCTGAATATTCGGGATTAAAACCGGAGAAATAGTAGTCATAAAACTGGCCTTCCGGGTACACATCTTTAATATTAACAATAATGTTTCCACTCTGTTGCAACTGGTTGTAAGCAATCTTTTCTGCATTTTTGAAATCCCTATCATATACGAATTTATCGTAATACTGTGCAAATGTCAATTTTATAGGCTCGCCGCTTCCGTCATATGCCCCCCAGTTGTATATTGTTTCGGACTTAAGCATATTAGATATTTGCCCCTGAGTAAACACCCTATTTTTTTCTAAATCTATATTGGAATATGGGGAAAAAAGTACGCCTTTAACCGGATGCACTAATTGCGCCAGCATTTTCATATCTTTTTCCTTAATAGCAGTAATAGCAATTTCATTTCTGCTTTTCAAATAATCGTCTAATGGTTCACCTGAAATATTTATAGATGATTCATCCAGAGTTTTAATCATCTCTTCATTTCTTGCAAAAGGTTCATCAAATACCGCATGTATATAGACCTCTTGTTTTTGCCCCTCTATCAGGAACTGCACCTTGTTAATACCTGGAAGTTCCGTCAATGAATTGATTATTGAGCATAGAGTCATAGATTCTCCTGCTGATCCTCCTGGACTGTTATCTACAAATTCCTTAGACAAATCAAGCGTACAAATTCCATCCTCGGTTACCACCGATATAAGCTTTGTCCCCTCAGGTATTGTTGAATGCAATTGTTTCGTTTTTGGTGCTTTCTGCAATTCTTCAAATACCACTCTTTCGATTTGTATGTCTTTTCCAACTTCAACTACTCTCTTCTCTGCAACCACTCCATCAGCGTTAGCGTTTCCATAATAAAGGGTAATAGTTTTCTTATCAACTAATTCCTCAATTCCTGAATCTGTCGTTTCTGGAGTCACTATACCCTCATCGGTATTTTGGGGTTTACTAGCAGAATCAGTGGCCATGACACCCGTCTTGTTGCTATTGCCCATCATTCCTCTAAAGTTATTATAATTTGATGCAACAAGAAATACCAAAACGAACACCGCTGCCGCTGCCAATAAAGGCTTTATTACAGGCATTGCTCTATAGATTGAACCTCTTAAAACCTTCTTGTCCTTGCTATATCTACTCAAATCAATCGCCTCCATTACATTTTTTCTAATGCTCTCATTTATTGGAGAACTCTCTTTTGCATAGCTTTCGGTAAAATTAAGTACTCCGTATTGCCTTCTACATTTCTCACAATAATTTAAGTGTTCCCTTATTCTCTTATTATCCTCATCCGACAACTGATTTTCCGTATACTTAATTATATCTTCAACGCTGAAATTGCATTTCATTTTACTCTACCCCTCTCTTGCAGTTCTTCATACTTTCTGCATATAGTCTGCTTAGCCCTCTGTATCTTCATTTTTGCAGCTTCGGGTGAAATTCCGAGTATATCTCCAATCTCCTTAAACGAGAAATCCTGCATACAACGCAAAAGCAATGCTGTCTTCTGGTCCTCTTTCAGGCCATCAATCAGCTTTATGATTTCCACACGCTGCTCCTTTATTTCATAAGCTATATCAGGATAATCGCTAAAACTTGCAGGCAACTCAGGTATACTCGCATAGTAGTCGATATTCTTTGCCTTTTTTACTTTTTTGTACTCGCTCCGCAGCGTATTAACGGCAATACGGTATATCCATGTAGAAAAACTCCATTTGCAATTATATTTATAGAGGTTTTTATACACCTTAATAAAAACTTCCTGGGTTATTTCCTCTGCATCCTCCCGTGTTGCTGTCATTTTTGAAAGAAAATTGAATATCCTGCCCTGATAGAATGAAACAAGCTCCTCAAAAGAATTCACATCACCTTTTAAGGTACTCTCAACCAACATGTTGTCTCTGTCTTTGTTCATAGTAAACACACCAATCATATGTGATGTTTTATATAATTATACTCATTAAATTGTCTGGAGTAACGGTAATAAAAAAAATTTTTTATTACCGTTACTCCAGACTATATTCGCATCTTCACCGTTGCTATTAAACGTTGGACATATATAAGGTATTATGCAATAATCGCGTAAGCTATACAGGTATAAATTTACATTAGCCCGGCTTCGTAGATTTTTCAAGAGCCTCAAGGTAGGAATAAGCGTGAGTACACTCCATACCGCACATTTCTAATGATGGCTTCAAACTTAAACACACAGCCGGACGTTCAGGTTTACCAAAAAGTTTACATTTATTATCATCTGTCAATTGGATACATCTTATACCCGCAGGCTTTCCTTCAGGCATTCCTGGTATTGGCGATGATATTGATATAATAACACAGCATGCAGCACATCCTATTCTACATTCCATTACTTTAAATCCTTCCATAAAGTTATTTTATATCATATATAGAGATCCTACGATAACCTTTAATCCTAAAAAGCTCTACTTATACTAAAAAACTTACAAGATAAAATTTACTAAAAACAGTATACCATTTCTTTTGATGACATTAAAACAAACTCCAAAAAAAAGAGCCCTCCGGCTCTTCTAACGTAAATCATATTCCGTACTTTGGGAATTTATATCATCAAGTGATACACATAAGTAAACCTCTTTATCATTTTCATCGAAATTACGTCCACACCCCGAGCATCTTACGAATTTACAGTTTACATCTATCATTTTGTGATCTCTGCATTTAGGACAAGTCCACCATTTTTGCATATTATCACCCCTTACATTCTATTCACCATTTTTAAGAAGTTTACCACTATTTACATTAATTTATTTATGCCAGTGAACGTATAATTGCATTGCTTATTGTGTAAGCGTTTGCGAATTACAAAAATACAAGCTCATCCCAATATTAAAGTAAACTTAAATTTATTAGAGAATTTCACATAAATAAGGACACAAACGCAGGACATCAACATTTTTGGTACATAGATATAATATTTGAACCTTTTTGCCTATTGTTTTTATTTCCTAATACTTTTAAAATAAACAAGTATGTATGTTTTAGAATGGAGTGAAAAGAATGATAAATGAATACATAAGCGACCTAAAACAGGAGTTTAAAGGGTATAATGCCCAAAAGTTAAAGCAAGATCTCCTTGCAGGTCTAACAGTTACTGCAGTTGCTCTTCCATTAGCACTCGCCTTTGGTGTAGGCTGCGGCGCAACAGCAGCGGCAGGTTTAATTACCGCAATTATTTCAGGTTTGATAATCGCCTCTCTCTCTGGAGCATCTTTTCAGGTCTCAGGTCCTACAGGTGCAATGACAGCAATCCTAATTCTACTTTTCCAAAAATACGGTCTTAACGGAGTATGGCTGGCAGGAGCAATGTCTGGTATAATTCTTGTAATTGCTGGTCTTTTGAAGTTTGGTAAAATTGTATCTTATATTCCATCCCCTGTTGTAACCGGGTTTACCTCTGGAATCGCTCTAATAATTGCCATTGGTCAAATAGATAACTTTTTTGGTATAAAATCTGCAGCAGCTGATTCCTCAGCTATAAAATTTATACACTATTTTCAAACGGGAATAAACCCTAATTGGAATGCAGTTCTTCTTGGATGCTTAGTAATTGCTACGATGCTCTTGTGGCCAAAGAAGTGGAATTCGATAGTACCTTCTTCTCTTGTCGGTCTTATAGTAGCACTTATTGTAAAAATGATTTTTAATTTACCTGTAGCAGTTATTGGTGAAATACCTAAAACTCTTCTTCCCGATACTAGACTAAACCTTTTTTCTGTTAAACTATCAGACCTTCAGGGAATGATAATGCCGGCGTTAAGCATCGCAGCACTTGGAATGATTGAAAGCCTTCTCTGCGGTGAAGTAGGCAGCAAGATGAAGGGTGAAAAACTAGATGCAAACCGTGAGCTTGTAGCTCAGGGAATTGGTAATATTATAATACCGTTCTTTGGTGGGGTACCTGCAACAGCAGCCATTGCAAGAACAAGTGTAGCTATAAAATCAGGCAGTCAAACAAGGCTTGTAAGCATTTTCCACGCAGTAGGACTTTTGATATCCATGTTTGTTCTTGGACCTGTTATGTCCCAAATACCGCTTGCAGCCCTTGCCGGTGTACTTATGGTAACAGCTTGGCGTATGAATGAATGGGAAAACATTAAGTACATATTCTCAAAACGTTTCACAAGTGCAATCTTTAAGTACATTATTACAATGTTTGCAACTATAGTGTTTGATCTTACAGAGGCCATAATCATCGGTGTTGTTTTCGCCAGTTTCATGTTTTTGGTCAAAATTTCAAATATGGGAATCAGTATTCATGAAGTTGATGAAAAAAGGTTTAGCGAAAAAAATGGTATGTCTCTTACAAAACCTTTGAAGGATGTACGTGTAGTTTATTTCACAGGTCCAATTTTCTTCGCTACTGTAAAGCAGTTGAATACCCAACTGGCTGATATCGAAAAAACCAGTGTGCTGATTCTATCAATGCGTGGAGTACCTCTCATTGATACTTCAGGTGTACAAGCTCTTGATGAGCTATTCCATCAATTGAAACAAAAGAACTGTCAGCTTATGCTTTGCGGTCTTCAACCAAATGTAAGGGAAATGTTGAAGAAAAGCAATCTGGCAGAAAATATTGGTGAAGATAAGGTTTTCTGGAGTGCCGATCAAGCAATTGCTGCCGCTCAGGAAATTATAGTAGCATAGATTTTAAACAATCATTATATTCCATATAAGATGAAGAGACAAGGCTTTTATAAGACCTTGTCTCTTCATCTATGTACCAATTTTATCAATTTTGACCTTAGATAATTCAAAATACCCAAACTCCACTTCTCACTAACCCATTGCTACCTTTTTAATATATGTGGAAAGTAGCAATTTTATTTTGCTTAATCAAATCCTCATATAATTTTGCTATCTTTTGTCCAACCTCAAGAATGATTATACTTTCCAACACAGTAAGAACGCTTGCATATCCGATAAATGTATCATCTTCAAAAAGTGCTATTACCTCTCCGTCTGATACCTTTCTGAAATCAGATTTAGGAACACATATCAACATACAAAATCCTCCTTTTAGTTTACTGTTTATAGAGGTATAATTATCGTATTATTATTATTCCCTAAAATCTAATAAAATTACTGGATTTCTTAAATGCTAGAAATATTTCTTAATTAAATCAGTTTCAAGGTAAACATAGTTTTTAAGCTTGCGGATTTTAAGCGGGTATAAGATGATTTGAGGTTTTAGAAATTTAATTACCTAAACAATTATCTTGTGTCTCAAGGCCAAAATTGACTTCTATAGATCCTACCGAAGTTTCAATACTTATTGTTAGGGTTGATACTGTACCGATTACAAAAAATATGTCCTGCCCCATTATAACTGATGGTGGAGTAATATCAATGTCTTTAACATCAGTCAACCCTCCAACTGCATTCCCGGTAATCATATTTGCCAATTCTGCCAAAGCACTTCTTTCTATCTCATTTAATTGTGTTACAGGCATTCCCATCATCATGGCTGAGGCTATTTTCATTGCTGTTTGTGAGTCAAAGGAATATGAAACATTTCCCTTAATTTCTCCAACGATTCCTATAAAAGCAGTAATATCTTTATCAACATACATTTCTTCCTTTACCTGTATGCTGCCCTTTTTGATATCGCTGATACCAATTTGGCTTAATACTAATTCAACTGCCTTTAAAAAAGGATCTAAATGTTTTGAATTCAAATTACACCAACCCTCCCTGGAAACCGACATTCAGTTTCATTTTTCCATAGACTGTGCTACACAACAAAGTCGTTGAAATAATCTTTGACGTTACAATAACTATATTTTTGCCTGAATAAACTACAGGAGTAGCAAGACGAAGGTCTAATGAATAGTTGTTATTAATATATGTATTTGCATCACCTGCAATAACATTATTTAATTCTGAAATTGCAGCAACAAATATTCTATTTTTTAAATTAGTGCAGGGTTCTCCAAGTATATTTCCAGCTATTTTTAATGCCAGGTCAGCCTCTAAATCAATCATAAATCTTCCTTTTATCTTGCCTGAAAAATTAATTATTGAGGCGACACCATATGAAACTATTTCACTATTATCTATTTCCTGAACTTCATTAATATTAATATCTATATCAGCCATTTGTTTAATAATTTCTCTTGTACTGCTAAAAAAAGGATCTGACAATCTCTTATCCATGGTTTCCTCCTTTGCTACTTTAGTAATTTGGATATTGCGCTTATTATTTTATTATCATCAAATGGCTTTTTTAAGAATATAGCTACCCCGGCATCCTTCGCCTGGGACATGATACCCTCGTCTCCCATTGCTGTAAGCATTACAATTTTGGCATTAACGTCCTTTTCCCTTATTTTTTTTGTTGCCTCAATTCCGTCCATAACAGGCATTGTTATATCCATAAACACCAAATCAGGCATAAGACTTATAAACAATTCTACGCCTTCACTCCCATCTTTAGCATCGCCACACACTTCGTATCCATTTTCCTCCAGAACTCTCCTTAACAAAAAATGAACCATTAGGGAATCATCAACTAAAAGTACTCTTTTCCCCATAAAGTTTATCCTCCTTATTCTTAGGAATTTCAATTGACCGTTATTATCTTGCTTAATAACTTCTATCGTCCTTTAAAAGTTGAGTAAGCTTCCCTGGTCAATCGAAGTTGCTGCACCCCTATTTTTATTTTAGTGTTCGTTATTTCGTTATTGGTGAAAGCAATAAATTTTTCTGCGACATTTATATATCGGCAATTAACTTTTTTGTTTTGAGTCCATTTTTCGCCAGACAGTCGATACTTGAAGCTAAAGCTTGTTTGCTCTCCTAGCATAGCTTGCATTTATTGCCTAATACACAAAAAGGCAAGGCTTAAAAAAACCTTGTCTTTTTGAATTTATATTATTCATTTGTAAGATAACTTTACATAGCCGCATGAAAAACCTAAGTAATATTTCAGCTATTCCTTAGCAATCCTCTTGGAATCTTTTGCCTTAACCAATATTCCCATGATATTCCTGCAGCGATTTGATAGGTGTAACTCCTTTTTTACTTTCTATAAATGCAGCAATACCTTTAACGCTGGCATTGGCAGCAGCCATTGTTGTTATATATGGAATTTTATACTTTATGGCAGTCTTACGGATATATGAGTCATCATCCTGACTTCTTTTACCAATAGGAGTGTTGATTATCAGTTGGATCTCCTTATTGGTAATGCTGTCTACAATATTTGGCCTTCCTTCATGTATCTTATTTATCATTTCAGCCTCAACATTGTTTTCTGACAGGTACTTATGGGTTCCAGCAGTAGCCTTGATTTTAAAACCGAGTTTTACAAATTCCTTTGCAACTTCAAGCGCTTGTGCTTTATCCCTGTCAGTTATACTAATCAGAACAGTTCCCGATTCAGGCAGTGATACTTGGGTAGCTTCCTGAGCTTTGAAGAAAGCAAGACCGAATGAATCGGCAAGCCCTAATACTTCACCAGTCGAACGCATTTCAGGTCCAAGGATTGGGTCTACTTCCTGGAACATATTGAATGGGAAAACGGCTTCCTTAACACCGTAATGAGGTACATCAAGGAGTTTGAAATTATAGTCGGAGAACTTTCTGCCTCCTACCATATTCGAAATCATAAGCTCAGTTGCAATATGTGCCATCTTAATATTGCATACTTTTGAAACAAGCGGAACAGTTCTTGATGCACGTGGGTTTGCTTCCAGTACATATACCTTATCGTTTGCAATGGCATATTGCATATTCATCAATCCTATAACATTAAGTTCCTTTGCAATCTGTTCAGTATATTTTCGTATAGTGACAAGATGCTTCTCCGGTATACTGATAGTTGGAATAACACATGCTGAATCTCCTGAATGAATTCCAGCTAATTCAATATGTTCCATTACTGCAGGTACAAATACGTCTTTTCCGTCAGAAATGGCATCTGCCTCAGCTTCTACTGCATTATCAAGGAACTTGTCAATCAGAATTGGACGTTCTGGAGTCACATCAACAGCTGCTTCAACGTATTGCTTGAGCATTTCTTCATCATGTATAACTTCCATACCACGGCCACCCAAAACATACGAAGGACGCACCATTAATGGATATCCAATCCTGTTTGCTATTTTCACAGCTTGCTCCATATTGCTTGCCATACCTGATTCAGGCATAGGAATTTCAAGCTTTTCCATCATAATACGGAAGCGATCTCTATCTTCTGCAAGGTCTATTGCATCTGTAGTTGTGCCTAATACTTTTACACCTGCACGTACAAGCTCTGACGCTATATTAAGAGGTGTCTGTCCTCCAAACTGAACAATTATACCTAAAGGTTTTTCCTTTTCATATATACTTAAAACATCTTCAACTGTAAGAGGCTCAAAGTACAGTTTATCGGATGTATCATAGTCTGTTGATACTGTTTCAGGATTACAATTTACCATAATGGTTTCAAATCCCATTTCACGTATTGCCAATGCTGCATGGACGCAGCAGTAGTCAAACTCAATACCCTGCCCGATTCTGTTAGGACCTCCTCCAAGTATCATAATCTTCTTATTGTTACTTACAGGTGTTTTATCAGGAGCGTTGTAAGTCGAGTAGTAATATGCAGCATTTTCCACCCCGCTTACAGGCACCGGTTCCCATCCTTCAACAACACCAAGTTCTGTACGTGTGCTTCTTATTTGAGACTCTTCAACAGAAAGAATTTTTGCAATATACTTATCTGAAAATCCATCCTTTTTTGCACGAATAAGTAACTCATCCGGTAAAGTTCCACCTTTGTATTTGAGCATATCTTCTTCGAGCAATACCAATTCTTTCATCTGCTCTATAAAATATTTCTTTATATGTGTAAGCTTATGAAGTTCTTCAACATCTGCACCTTTTCTCAAGGCTTCATACATAATAAACTGTCTTTCACTTGTTGGCTCTGCAAGCATTTCCATGAGCTGCGAAAGAGTCTTTGTGTTAAAGTCCTTTGCATAGCCCATACCGCTGCGTCCTATTTCTAATGAACGGATTGCCTTGTGTAATGCTTCCTTATAGGTTTTACCTATACTCATTACTTCACCGACGGCTCTCATCTGAGTTCCGAGCTTATCTTTTGCTCCTTTGAATTTCTCAAATGCCCAACGAGCAAACTTGATTACTATATAATCCCCTGATGGTGTATATTTATCAAGTGTTCCACTGCGCCAGTATGGAATTTCATCAAGAGTAAGACCAGCTGCAAGAAGTGAAGAAATCAATGCAATAGGAAAACCTGTTGCCTTAGAAGCAAGAGCTGACGAACGTGAAGTTCTTGGATTTATTTCTATAATTACAACCCTGTCGGTTTTTGGATCATGTGCAAATTGAACATTGGTACCACCTATTACCTCAATTGCCTCTACAATAGAGTATGCGTATTTTTGCAGTCTTTGCTGAAGTTCTGTGCTGATAGTCAGCATAGGTGCAGAACAGAAGGAATCTCCTGTGTGAACTCCCATAGGATCAATATTTTCAATAAAACAAACTGTAATCATTTGATTCTTTGAGTCACGAACAACTTCGAGTTCAAGTTCTTCCCAACCTAAAACTGATTCTTCTACAAGTATCTGACCTACCATACTTGCTGATATTCCTCTCCCTGCAACAACTTCGAGTTCCTCCATATTATAAACCAAACCGCCGCCTGTACCTCCCATAGTGTAAGCAGGACGGATTACAACAGGAAAACCTAGTTTTTTTGCAATTTCTTTTGCCTCTTCCACTGTGTATGCAGGTTCACTTTGAGGCATTTCAATACCCAATCTTTTCATGGTTTCCTTAAATGCTATACGGTCTTCGCCACGTTCGATGGCATCAAGTTGAACACCTATTACTTTTACATCGTACTTATCTAGCACCCCTGCTTTTGCCAGTTCAGAGCAAAGATTTAATCCTGATTGACCACCAAGGTTAGGAAGAATTGCATCCGGACGCTCTTTATCGATTATTTCAGTTAGGCGTGGTACGTTTAATGGCTCGATATATGTTGCATCTGCCATCCCGGGATCAGTCATTATTGTTGCTGGATTTGAATTAACCAGTATTACCTGGTAACCTAATTTACGAAGTGCTTTACAGGCTTGAGTACCTGAATAGTCAAACTCACAGGCTTGCCCGATAATAATCGGACCTGAGCCTACTATCATTATTTTGTTAATATCAGATCTTTTTGGCATAATATCTACTCCTCATCATTGAGCTTGCTCACCATTGAGCTCTGTGAAATATTATATAACAAAACTCACAAAAATCATAACTTTTTTATTATTAAATTTAGTAGTTTTTCTATAAAATTTGGGTAAGAACAAACAAGCGACAGTTTAACCAAAGCCTCCATTTTCAAAAGTTTCACAGCGGTGATTTTTAATGGTAGGTTTTCGAGAAAAAGAACCTCTTTATCTTTAAGCTCCATTTCATAGGAATAAGCTTAAAATGATAAAGAGGTTCTAAGTATTGTCCTAATTAAGCATACATGCTCTTTCTAAGTGCAGTAAGCTCTTCGTTTTCCAAATACTCATCATAAGTAACAGGTCTGTCTATCAAGCCTTTAGGTGTTATTTCAATTATCCTGTTGGCAACAGTCTGAACAAATTGATGGTCATGAGATACGAACAATAACGTACCCTTGTAATTTATCAGTCCATTATTTAAGGCGGTAATGGATTCAAGGTCAAGGTGGTTTGTAGGCTCGTCCAATATAAGAACATTAGCACCTGAAAGCATCATTTTTGCCAGCATACATCGAACCTTCTCTCCCCCTGAAAGCACAGACGCCTTTTTCAATGCTTCTTCTCCCGAGAAAAGCATTCTTCCAAGCCAGCCTCTGAGGAAAGTCTCTGTCTGATCTTTTGAATACTGCCTTAACCAATCAACAAGTGATAAATCTACTCCATCAAAGTACTCGGAATTGTCCTTTGGGAAATATGCCTGCGAAGTAGTTATACCCCACTTGAAATCTCCACTATCTGCCTTAAGTTCGTCCATAAGTATTCTGAAAAGAGTTGACTTAACAAGACCATTTGGGCCAACAAAAGCGATCTTATCACCCTTGTTAACAGTGAAACTAACATTATCAAGGAGCTTCTCTCCTTCGATTGTCATACTTATACCATTAACCATAAGAAGGTCATTACCCGCTTCTCTATCAGGCTTAAAGTCGACAAACGGATACTTTCTTGATGATGGCTTAATGTCTTCCAATGTAAGCTTATCCAACATCTTTTTCCTCGATGTAGCCTGCTTGGACTTTGAAGCATTTGCACTAAATCTTTGAATAAACTCCTGAAGTTCCTTAATCTTAGCCTCTGTTTTCCTGTTTAAATCCCTTGCCTGTTGAAGTGCCAACTGACTTGATTCATACCAGAAATCATAGTTTCCTACATAGAGTTGTATTTTTCCATAGTCAATGTCCGCTATATGCGTACACACCTTGTTTAAAAAGTGCCTGTCATGGGATACAACTATAACAGTGTTCTCAAAATTGTAAAGGAAGTTTTCCAACCATGTTATCGACTCAATGTCCAGGTGGTTTGTAGGCTCGTCCAGAAGAAGTATGTGAGGATTTCCAAACAGGGCTTGTGCCAGCAGCACTCTTACTTTTAAGTTTGCATCCATATCCTTCATTTTTTTGTAGTGAAATTCTTCACCAATTCCCAGACCATTTAGAAGAGTGGCTGCTTCCGATTCAGCTTCCCATCCGTTCAACTCGGCAAACTCACCCTCAAGCTCGGATATTCTTATACCATCTTCTTCTGAAAAATCAGCTTTAGAATAAAGCTTTTCCTTCTCATCTATAATTTCACATAATCTCTTGTGTCCCAAAATAACCGTCTTCAAAACATCATATTCGTCGAATTCATAATGGTTCTGCTTTAATACTGCCAACCTTTCTCCTGGAGTTATATTTATTTCCCCTTTATTTGCTTCTACTTCTCCTGAGAGGATTTTTAGAAAAGTTGACTTTCCTGAACCGTTAGCTCCTATAAGTCCGTAACAATTGCCGGGCGTAAATTTTATATCCACATTTTCAAACAGTGCACGTCCACCATATCTTAGGGATATTCCACTTGCATGAATCATATCTACATCCATCCTTCTTTTAGTTTACGGCATATTATAACACATAGATAAGAATTCGTCCATTCATGTAAAACCCCAATTTAAAATTATATATTGAATTTACTAATCCTTAAAATTCAACTTTGCCTTTTCGCCAAACAGTTCCAGGGCTTTTTTATCATAAGCTTTTGCCGCTTTTATTTCATCATCAAATCTTCCCAAATGATACATTTTATAATTATAAGTTATCTGTGCAGTCCATCTATTAATTCGCCTATTAAATGAAACTCCAACATACTTTGATGTGACTTCTCTGCTCTTTACCTTTTTCCCCTGCCTCACAAGAGCTTTGTATTCCGGAATATATTCCTGGTTCGCTTTCAGAATTTCTTCATAATTAAGCTTTAACTTTTAAATCCCAACTTCCAGAAAGTTCCTCAACGCAAAATCCTTATACTTGATTATTGCATGATAATCTGCTGCAACTGTAGCCTCCCACTCAGAATGATAAGTCTCATAGCTTTGTTTTATGCCTGTATCATAAACCTTGGCAGCCCATGCCTTTTTAGCTTTAGCTACACCATAATATATGGCTTCAGCCAGACACCTATATTTATAAGTATGAGCGTCACATACAGAACAGTTATCCCTGCAAAAATCATAAATATTTCCATTCTTATGCAGTACAACATCCGACTTGCCAGCATCAAAAATCAACTGAGAAATTTTCATGAGTTCACCATTTATTCTGATCTTAGGAATACAATAATCAATAATCCATTTAAATTGCCCAACTCTTTCATAATCCTCGTCATCTCGTCATCTAATATTATTTCAGGTTTATACGTAAACGGTAAACCGGTTCCCTTTTCTAATTGCATATCTCTAATTGGCACTAAAACCCCTCCCAACTTGTATTTATTATTCCTAATAATACTATCAAGTATAGGAGGGGTTTACACTACGGCTTTTGTTCCATCGCTTACGAATTATTAAAGACAAAGCTGCTATTAAATGAGATTTACAATTTTACAATTGAATCAACAAACTCTGGAAAGAACCGGTAAACCGCTTACCCGGGGAGTATGTACTCGCCGCAATTTAGCTATTATTTTTTTATTATTTAGACTATTTAGACTGTAAGAAGAAATTATTTGATGTTCTCAACAATTCAAGCAATACACTAAACTTTTATACTTTTCCCGATAAACTCCTTGCTTGGTTTTATATTGCAAATGCAAATTTTACCTGTGACACCTATTTTTTATACTATTTAGTTAGCTACAGTACCTGAGCTGTTTAATTCAGCTATCATCTACTGGCCCGTCCCAAACATGGGTAGTCTTTACACCATTCACTTTTTGGTTTTGGTTGTAGGAAAATTATTCTTTATTGGTTTACTAATATCCCAACTAATCAATTTAATTTTGTACTTTTTAAACAACTCATCTGAGGGTATTATTCCATCTTCAGTGATTCGCCCCCTTTTTTCAACGAATGCGGCATCTGGGAAAGATTGTTTATAACTTTCATACTCTTTCATATCCCCCATATAATATCGCGCACTTCCAGTTGGATAATAAATTTCTTTTGTATCATCAACTTTCACTAATATTATTTTTTGTTTTCCACTGGCTAAACGCTCCTTCCATTTACGATATTTACCTTGTCCCTCATCCATCCCAATTCCGTCATATTCACATATTAAGGTGTCTTCAATAATTTTTCGTTCTCCGTTTATTTCATATTCCAAACGAAACGGAAATTCTGCATATGTTATTTCAGGTTTTGGTGGATTTAGCAAAAAGGAATTTCCTAGAGCAATCATAGCCCATGGCCAAACAACAAAATATACTACTACCGCAAATATTAATAATACCAGTACTCCTATCATTATGAGTATTTTTATTTTCAATTATACCCTTCCTCCTTTAGCGCTTTTTTGACTGATCCCATCAAATGGTTTTGTATTGAATTAGAAAGATTAACAACATCTCTACTTAGTCCCTGAACCCACCATGGTGTCTTATTTTGGTTGGGTAAGTAAACCACTTTACCTATTGGTTTGCTAACTGAACCAAATATGTTGTTCAATATTTCACCCTTTACAATATATGCTGTCATATTAGCAGTATATCCTTTAGTATTTAAGCCATATGCAGATAAATTTACGGTAGCAGGATTAAATATAATACAATTTTTATTTGTTGCTACTGCATTTGCAGTAGCCTCAGCACCACCCTTTGAGTGCCCTACCATTGTTATTTCATTATTTGGATGGTCATTCACAAATTTAGTTGATTCCGAAATCGAGTCTTTCATGTCATCTGAGTAACTTATTGGTTGTTGAATATTATTTACCCAATCACTAAAATTCGTAGGCGTTGTACCTTTATTAACTAGCGAATATTCAGTTGTTCCATCGGCTTTTACTCTTGAATAAACTCCCATTTTAAGTCCTTCATCATTTATTATAATAGTATTCAATGTCCAGCCAGAAACTTTGTCTCCTTTCTTTCCATCATAAATATGTTCTGCCATATTCGCAGCTTCATATGTTGTAGGAATATGTCCACTCGGGTCAAGGTAACATATCGGATTATTTTCTGTATACGTATACAAATTCAAACTTAACGGGTCGATATCTTCACCCCAGTAGCTGTCCTCAGTTATAAACCTACCTGTAGCAGGATTATAATACCTTGCCCTCAGATAAATAGTGCCAGTTTCTTTGTCGTAATATTCGCCACAATACCTAAACGGATTAGCATCATTTGCATCGATATTCCTTTCATTGCCAAACTCATCGTAGTCATACCCCTTTATAACACCTCCCGATGTGTCTGTTAATTGCTCTACATCGCCATGTCCATTAAACAGATAGAACTGTCTGTCACTGTTATAATCGTAAGTGCTTCAAAACATACCGTAGTGTAATTAACAACTACTTCTGTTATGCTTTCTGATATAAAACTCATGAAGTCAGGAGGCATTTTAAAATGGCACAAAGAAAATCCGAGACAATATGGAAGCAGACAATTTTAGATTGTAAAGCCAGTGGCTTATCTGCTAGGCAATGGTGTGAAAAAAATAATATAAAATTGTCAACCTACAAATATTGGCTTACAAGACTCAATAAGCAAAAGAACTCAGCAACAGATATATGCTGGGCAGAAATGAAAATTCCAGAAGAAGTGATAAGGCATCCGGGTTCTGCTTCCATCACAATACGGTATGACAATTTTGTATTGGATATACACGAAAAGACTGATCTTCAGTTGCTAGCAACAGTGTTAAAAACACTGCGTTCAATATGTTAGGCGGATTTACCCAGGGAGCTGAACATATCTACATAGCCTGTAATTCCACAGATTTTCGGAAGCAGATTGATGGATTGGTGGCGATTGTGAATCTACAGTTTAAACTCGATCCATTTTCAGACAGCTGCGCTTTCATCTTCTGCAATAAAAGAAAAACAGCTATTAAAGTTTTGAGATATGATAAAAATGGGTTTATCCTTGCCAGCAAGAAGCTTTTGGAAGGAATGAAGTTTCAATGGCCCAAGAGCCCGTCGGAAGTAAAAGAGATTACATTACAGCAGATGGAATGGCTCTTTCAGGGACTTAATATAGAACAGAAAAAGGCACATTATTCTGTTGAAATGAGTGCCGAAAAAACCTGTTATTAGGGTTGGTGAATATGCCGAAAAAACGGCTAAAAACCCGCATAAAATCAGCATTTTTTTGCCCATTAATATCTCCTAAAATATAGAAAAAGGCATTAAAAAGTGGTATACTTAAACCAGATAAAAAAGGACGTGTATACCATTGACAGAACATGAAGAACTGGAAATGCTTCGGGCTTTAGTTGAAAAACAAAAGCAGGAACTTGAAGCAAAAGATAAGATCATTCAAAAACAAAATATCCAGCTTGAGAACATGATTCAGGCTCTCCTGCACGCTCGCAAGAAACTATTTGGTAGCCCTTCTGAGATTACCAGACAGACAGGCGAACAAATAAATCTGTTTGAAACAACGCAGGAACTGGCAGCGGAATTATTTAAGGAACAGAAAAAATAACCGTTCCAAGCCACCAAAGAACTGCCAGACAGCCTGGTGTCAGAGTTGAAATGCTTGTAAATATTCCGAAAGAGGTGGAGGAATATATCATTCCTCCGGAAGAAAACTGTTCCGAGTGCGGAGCAGAACTGAAAGTCATTGGTAAAAGCTTGTACGCACAGAAGTGGAATTTATTCCGTCAAAACTGAAAGTAGTACAGGTTCTCCAGGAAGTTGCTAAGTGTACCAACTGTGGAAATGAAGGTAGCGAAAATCCCAAAGACCATTTCCAGAAAGCTGCGGTTCCAACTTCAGTTCTGCCACACTCCATAGCAACTGCATCCCTTGTGGCACAAGTCATGTATCAGAAGTTTGCAATGGGGATTCCTTTCAACCGTCAAGAGAACGATTGGTACCGTATAGGTCTGGTGCTACCAAGATCTAATATGGCAAACTGGACGATTCGGTGTAGTGAAGAATGGCTGGCTCCGATTTACAACCGGATTCATGAGGAGCTTTTAAAATGCGAAGTCCTTCACATGGATGAAACAAGAATCCAGTGTAATAAGGAAGAAGGCAAACAAGCTAGCAGTGATTCTTTCATGTGGGTCATGCGAAGTGCAGCTTGTGAAGAGATCAAGGCAGCTTTCTTCCACTATTCCAGAAGCCGAAGCGGTGATGTTGCAAAGCAACTATTACAAGGGTTTCATGGATATCTAACCACGGATGCGTATAGTGCTTATGAGAAAGCGGAGAACATTAAAAGAAATCTTTGTTGGGCTCATTGTCGACGCTATTTCATAGAAAGTATTCCGCTGGACAATAAAGGAAAAGAGATCTCGGGTTCCAAAGGAGCTGAAGGAAGGGAATTCATCAATCTTCTCTTCAAACTGGAAGATGAGATAAAGGAACTGTCATATGACGAAAAGAAAGAGAAGCGTCAGGAGGCGTCACGTGCCATTCTTGATGCCTTTTGGTCATGGGTTGAAGAGACCTCTGCAATTTCTACTACAAATGAGAACCTAACAAAAGCTCTAAATTATGCTAAGAATCAAAAAAAGTATCTTGAAACATTTCTAGAAGACGGAAGGCTTCCCATCTCCAACAATCTTTGCGAGGCAAATATCAAACCATATGCCGTAGCAAGAAGAGCCTGGCTTTTTGCTGACACTCCAAAGGGAGCAACTGCTAATGCGATCCTTTATACATTGGTGGAATCTGCTAAAGCAAATATTTTGGATGTGTATGAGTATCTAAAATATATCCTTGAAGCAATGCCTAATACAGATTTTAAAAACCACCCAGAACTTCTGGACAAGTACCTGCCTTGGTCAAAGGATTTACCGGAAGAATGCAGGCTGAATCATAAACATAAAAAGTGCTTCAAAAAATGACACCATTAGCTTATCGCAATGATCGTGATATAGCTAGACGTCATCTTTTGAAGCACTTACGTTATAATCTGATGCAATCAGGTTTATACCCCATATGTTCTTTCTTTGCATAACTCCACTGCCGTCAAGTTCAAGTGCTACGTTTCCGCCTTTATTAATAAAATTCGTTGCTACTCCGTCTATAACCTTTGAGGTCCTCAAACCATCTCCATCGTAACTGTACAAATACTTTGATGTTCCTACCTGTACCTCTTTCAGTTGATTAAAACCATCATATTTGTATGTTTTTGTACCATCCGATGTCATATTTCCATTATCGTCATACTGGTAGTTTACTGTAGACGTTGGTGTTCCATTAACAGTAGTAGTCTCACTCAAAAGTCTACACCCTTGATTATAGCTATAACTTACCACAGTTGTTGTCTGTCCGCTTACTGTTGTTTTTAAACTTCTGTTGTTATAATCATCAAATGAATATGTAGTTACTGCTCCATCCGGCTCTGACACATTGTACAATCTGCTAAGGCCATCATATTCATACGTAGTTGCGCCATTTGAATCAGTCTTGCTTTCCATATTTCCATCCAGATAATAAGTGTAAGTATACTGGGATACCAAGGTGTTACCATCATAATTTGACAGTGACACCAGCTTGTTCGCAAGGTTATATGTATATACCGCCGAATTACCGTTGCTATATGCCAAGCTGGCTCTGTTCCCATTATCATCATATGTGTAATGAGCTATTTCCTGGTTATTCTCATACACATATTCAAGACGGTCCAGTTTATCGTATGAATACGTGATATTCTCTATCTGCAATCCTGCAATATTGAACATTAACTCTTCCACAATCAATCCTTTGGCATTATAGTCACATGTTTTTTTAACCTTTCTGCTTCCTTGTATTACGCAAGACCTATCACTACCGTAATACGAATAACTTCCAGTGAGAGCAATACTTCCTTCAGATGTAATAAACAAATCTAAAATGGATATAGGTAATGCGCTTGTATTTAGCGGCCCTTCCCATGTTGCACTTGAACCTCCCTTTATATATGGATCCTGACCTGTTGTAGGTAAAGCCGCCGTATCTTTTCTTCTGTATATCCACACTTGTTCCGGCGTTAGATTCCTCTGCACCCAGTATGAGTATCCGTCCCCTTCTCCCCAGTAAATTTGTGAGTATAATCCGTTACCACCAGTAGAATTAACACTCATACTTGACCATGATTCGCCATTGTCTGTAGAATACTTAAAAAATGAACTTCCTGAACCATAGTAATTATTCATCTGCATTACAAGCATATTTCCCATTTTTGCAATTCCGAAGGTTGGGGCTGCGTATGTATTGGTATACAAATCTACCACCGACCACGTTGCACCATTATCATCCGAGTAGGCACAAAGCACTCCTCCCCAGCCTTGATAAGTGTAACGTACTGTATAACCGCCAAACGGGATTATTATTCTTCCTGATGGCATCTGTATTGCATTTCCTGCTACAACACAATTATCTTGAACTGTAGTTGTGATTGGAGACATATTAAAGCTTCTTATTGTGGACTTATAGCTGAAGTTGTGCCCTCCGTCTGTGCTTTCATAAACTATCAGTTTATTGGGTTTACCAGAATCTCCCTTTACCCCACGCTCATTTACATATAGCAAGTAATTGCCGTTTGCAAGCTTCTGTAGGTCTGTTATCTTGCCTGAAACTATGCCAGAATAACTAGTATAAATGACTGACTCATTCGCTGCAAGCTCATTAGCATTATTAAATACATCTTCTTCACTGTCAGCAGTAGAAATCACAACTAAATTGTCCTTTGTATATGCGGCAAGGATTTTCCCATCTGCTCTTTTATCATAAGAAGAGGCTCCAAATTTTACGCCTGTTTCACATCTTAAGTCAACTCTTGATGAAAAGGCAGGTTTTATTTCTTCCTTTGAGTTTTTATCTGATATTGCATATCCCATATCGTTGAATGTCAGAGTTTCTATCGTTCCGCCTCTCGTACCTATTCTGTTTCCAAATCCATCATACATGTAAACATAGTATGCATTCCCGCTGCTGTCAGAACATGATACAAAAGATGATGTAAGCCTGTTCATACCATCATAATTGAACTTAAAAGTGCTATTTCTTCTATCAGTCTTCTCAATAATATTTCCACTGTCATCATATGCTTACTTTAATTTGGAACAAATTTACTGGTATGCTTTTCCATCTTTTTAGAAAGGTTTATTGAAGCGGTATTTAATCTCAACATTTCTATTTTCATCAATTACTATTTTCTCAATTAATTGTGTCAACATTGTTTTATTGATGTTTTCTAGGTCTAAAAATTCGGTAATCATTTTATACATATCGTTGTTTTTTTCTTTTTGTTCTGTGTGCTTTTTTAGTTCTTCTTCTAGGTTTACAAGTCTTGTTTGTAGTTGGTCTCTTTCTTTGCTGTAGTCTTTTGTTAGCTCCATGAAGGTTGTTTCGTCTATGATGTTTTTTATTTTGTCTTCGTATAGGCTTTTGATTATTTTCTTGATCTCTTGGAGCTTCACTTCTATAGCTTTTATTTCTTTTTCTGTTGTTTCTGTTTTTGATTTTTTTGGCTTGTCTTTTATTGCTTCGAGGAATTTTTCTCGGTTTATCGTGTATTCTGATATTTGCTTTAGGTCATTTATTACACAGGCTTCAAGGTCAGTTTCTTTTATTGAGTGACGTGTACATTTTTTATATCTTTTGTAGCTTGAACATACAGCATAGTATATTTTTGTTCCGTCTTTTTGTCCACTTTGCATGAATGTCATTCGTCCGCCACAGTCAGCACAGTACATTAGCCCTGCTAATAAATGGGGTTTTGCTCTGTCTGTAAAGTCAAAACTTGCGTTTCTTGCTATCATTTTTTGTACTAGCTCGAAGGTGTCTATATCTATTATCGGCTCATGGGTGTTTTCTACTGTTACCCATAGGTCTTTTGATAGCTGTTTTGATTTTTTTATTTTGTAGCTTAGTTTTACAAATTTCCCCTGTGTCATATCTCCTGTGTAGGTACGGTTTATAAGTATCTGTTTAACTCCTTCAAATGACCATAAGCCATAGCGTGATGTGTTTTTGTATGTAGTGGTTTGTTGTTTGTATGCTCCCGGGGATAGTATTCCTTCATTGTTTAGTGTTGTTTGTATTTGTCTGAAGCTTTGTCCTCCCACATACATTTCGTATATTCTTTTTACTATTCCTACTGTGTCTGGGTCTACTAGTAGCTTGTTTTTGTCTTTTGGGTCTTTTATATAACCATATGGTGTAAATGCTCCTGTGTATTCGCCGTTTCTCTTTTTTACGCTCAGTGATGTTCTTATTTTCTTTGATATGTCTTTTGCATACATGTCATTCATTACTGACTTAAAAGGACTCATATCGTTGTTACTGTTGTTTAGTGCAAAGGTGTCTATTCCGTCATTAATTGCTATGTACCTTATATCATGCTCTGGAAAGTATCTTTCTATATAGTAGCCTGTATCTATATAGTCTCTTCCAAGTCTTGACATGTCTTTGGTGATTACCATATTTATTTTCTTTGCTTCAAGGTCTTTTAACATTCTTTTAAATTCAGGTCTATTAAAGTTTGTACCTGTATAACCATCATCAATATATATATCTGTTAAATTCCAACCGTTTTCTATTACATATCTTGATATATAGTCCTTTTGATTTGTTATACTTTCCGATTCACCAGAAATTTCATCTTCCTTGGATATTCGGAGGTAAAGACCTGCATTATATATTTTTTTATCTATGTTTTTACTGTAGTTATCTATAAGAGCAAACATATTTTCACGTCTCCTTTTTCGCTCAAAGTTTTTTAGATAACTACCTACCAATTACCAATAGTATATCATAAAAATGTAGATTTTTCAAGGGTTTGAGCAATGTTTTACATTTATTTTTTGGAAATTTTTTAAGGTGATTGGGGGTTGGTGATTAGTGATTAGTGGTTATTACATATCCATTAGATAAATGAATATGTCTTTCATTAGTTCGTGGAAGGGCTTGCCAGTTTCATTAAAGCTTCTTGTTATTTTTATAGCTGTTTCCTTTTTTGCTTTTTTCTCAGTTTTATTACTTTTATCTTCCTTATCCTTTGGGTGTTTAAGGTCTTCATGTTCACTACTCATTATATACACCACCAAAAGAATGATATTATAACCCCAGTACATACTGCTCTATGTCCTCTAAGTCTATAAGCTCTATATCTGTGTATTTTTTACTTATATCCTTTACTCTTTCTTTTATAATGCCTCTATTCCTTGGAACGATGAAGCATTGACTGTCATAGTTAGAATAGTTTTCTGCTATGTTTTTTTCTAGTCTTGGTTTGCTTTTTAGGCTTAGTTCAACCTCTACACAGTAGGTTTTGTTATCTTTTATAAATATATAGTCAGGTAGATGCTTTCTTGGGTTAAAGCCTTGTTCTTTTCTGTACTGCTTTTCAGTTTTGATGTCACTGGATTTTATATTTCTGGATTTCATAACGTATATGGCAGTGTCAACTACAGCTATGTCATGGTATATCTGGTCTAATCTTGGCTTACTTGGTGTTGTGTCGATTCCAAAAAAAGAAAGCCCTGTCTTTGTTACAAAGTAAAGTCCTGCAACTCCATATATGATTCTGTGTCTTTCTATATATAGGGAGTCGATAAGTATCTTAAGTCTTCGGTCTGTTGCTCGTTGTCCAGTAAATCCCCCAAGTATTCGTATTTGTCTACCAAGACAATACTTCCACCTTGCTATCTCACTTACCACTTGACAATCTCTATCAGTAATCTTCATTCCTATCCCCCCCAATACCTATTCACTAATCACCATCCACCAATACCCAACCACCATCCTCAAAAAGCCCCCAGTCGTACACAAATAAATACATACTTTGCTTATGTATTTATTGTATGAAATATATTATTATTGGTTACTACTACGTACTTACGTTGGAAAAGTGGGGTCTCGGGCGCGACCTTTGCCCGAGACCCCACTTTTTCAACAGTAAGTACATACAGCAAGGGCATGTATTTAAAGCATTTGGGGGAATAAGACTTGACTTGGGGCTGTTCTAAAGATGTTCTAAAGTGGTGACTTGATTATGCAGTAAGATGGCAAGACACGAGATAGAACATGTATATTCCTTGTCCTTGGTTGTTTTGTCGCTACTTACACCCTGTTTTATCAGTAACACAATTAGGAAAAAGGCATATAATAGAAGGTATAAAAATCGGACGTACATTCCCTATTATCTCTACTATATACTCCATGAACGCCCAGGGGAGAAAATATATATATACTTAGATAGATAACGGAAAAGAGCGAATGGTATTTGCCGAAACAGTCCGTAACTGTATACATTTGTTCCTTTGGTTCTTCTTTTATTTCATTACCAGAATGGAATAAAAGAAGAACCAAACACCCCATATTTACTTGAGGTGGCAACATATCATGTCCAGAACAATAATGGACTTATTTTATTGAGGGGAGGAATTATAGCAGTATGTCAAAACAGTCTAATAGTGATGACTTTATTATTTTTACTGTCATCATGTGCATTACAGTCTTTGTATCAATAATTCTATTCCCAATAATTATAATAACTCCACTTCTTACCTTTGCTTTATATAGGTTTAAAGTAAAGGGCTTTATTCTTACAACTATATCAATGCTTATAATAATGGTTATATCCTTATCAAGTAGCGACCTAATGAAGCCATTTTTCATAGATATAATAAAAAACGGAAATATCCTTATAGAAACCTATAAACAAACTCAAGGACAAATATCCACAAGCATAATAAAAGCGGTAACGTCCTTTTCTTACTCAAGTGAAAGTTGGGTGCTTATGATACTTCTAACCGTTGCATTATCTGGTCACTTTACAAGTGTACTAGAAAAGAAAGAAATATTACGAAACACAAAGTTACAGACAATTGAAGAATACATACTTAAAAAAGATAAGGAAGAAAAACAGGAAAACAACCCCAAAAACATAAAAAAGGCAAACCAAAAAATTAATGATTACCCAAAAGACCAAACAATCTTAGGAGTAAACAGCAAAGGAAAAATAATTACATGTAAAGATGATGCGAAGCATATATTTATATGTGGTACTACAGGTAGCGGAAAAACTATGTTGCTTTCAAACTTTATAGAAAGCGGAATAATTAAAAACTATGGAATGTTAATTGTAGACGGAAAAGGAGATATTGGAACTGGCTCTATGATGGAAGTTGTTAAGAACTTTACACAAAAGTATAACAGGAAGCTATACATAATAGACCTTAACAACCCCAAAAACTCATCAAAATACAATCCATTTATAAATACAACAGAAACAATAACAAAAGATATGCTAATCAACATGACAAACTGGAGCGAGGAGCATTACAAAACAAACACTGAAAGATACTTACAGCGACTAACAAAGCTAATTCTCCTCGATGGAACACCCCTATCCTTTAATAGCATTATCAGATACATAAGTACTTATGAATTTGAAAAGCTAAGCACTAAGCTTACCAAAGAACAAAAAATTACCAAAGAAGACCACAAGACAAACCTTGAATTAGTAAAAGCAAGCGGAAAAATAGCCGAGAATGCAATAGCCAGATTTGCAACCATGGCAGAAAGTGAAATAGGTAGTATATTTGATGAAAACGGAATAGACATATACACTGCAATAACAGAAGGTGCAGTAATACTATTTGTACTAAATCCACTTATTTATCCAGAGCTATCCCCAGTATTCGGAAGATTAATCCTAATAGATGCCAAAAAAGCAGTAAGTAAGCTATTTACCACACAAGAAACAACCAACAAACCGAAGCGAACCTTCTTTATATTTGATGAAATAAATGTATATGCTTCAAAGCTACTCATTGACCTAATCAACAAATCAAGAAGTGCCAGAGTATGTGCCATACCAGCAACGCAAAGTCTCTCAGACCTTGAAGCGGTGGCAGGAGATGCCTTTAAACAACAGATAATAGAAAACTGTAATAATTACATTGTCTTAAGACAAAACAGTGCTAAAAGTGCAACTGACTTAAGTAATATATTAGGAACACAAGAAAGCTTACAAATGACCTACCAAGTTGGAAAAGCAAAAAATACACAGGATATTTTATCTACTGGATATGGCTCTGCAAGAATAACAAAAGAATACATATTTCACCCTGACGAAATAAAAAGACTAAAAACAGGCAAGGCAATATTTGTATCAAAGGATTCGGATATATATACAAAGGTACATGTAAGGAAAGCATTTGAAACTTAAGGGGAAATAATCTGTTATATGTTAAGGGAGTACAAAACATGAATAAAGACATATCAAAACCAGTAAATCAGAATAATCAAAGTAATCCGAAAAACTTAGCAGACAAAACCCTAATAGGAACAAACCCAAGCGGAAAGCTAGTATTTTGTGACGATACAGCTAAACACATCTTTTTATGTGGTACTACTGGAAGTGGAAAAACGGTAGCACTTTCAAATTTCATAAAAAGCGGAATAGAAAAAAACTATGGTTTACTCATTGTTGATGGTAAAGGAGATATTGACAGCGGTTCAATCATGGCAATAACGAAGCACTTTGCACAAAGGAACAACAGAAAGTTAATTATCATCAACCTAAACGAACCAGAAAGCTCAGGAAAATACAATCCATTTGCAGGAGCAAAGGAAACCATTGCCAAAGATATGTTAATCAACATGACAGACTGGAGCGAGGAACACTACAAGACAAATACAGAGCGATATATACAGAAATTATTGAAATTACTTAACCTAAAAGGAGAAAAGCTATCCTATAAAAGCATAATTAAAAACTTTAGTATCAGTGCATTTGAAGAACTATCCGCCACTTTAGCAAAACAGGAGAAAATAACAAAGCAAGACCATATACAAAACCTAGATATCATCAAAGCTAGTGGAAAAATCGCAGAAAGTGCAGCAGCCAGATTTACCACTATAGCTGAAAGTGACATCGGAAATATCTTTGATGAAGATGGAATCGACATATATACAGCATTAAGCGAAAATACAATAATTCTATTTATCTTAAACCCACTTATATATCCAGAACTATCCCCAGTTATGGGAAGGTTAATCCTAATAGATGCAAAAAAGGCAGTAAGTAAAATGTTTGGACAGTACGACAGACGTAAGTTTTTTATCTTCGATGAAATAAATGTATACGCTTCAACAGTGCTTATAGACCTTATAAACAAATCAAGGAGTGCAGGAGTTACAGCAATACCAGCAACCCAAAGCCTTGCAGACCTTGAAGCAGTGGCAGGAGAACCCTTCAAGCAACAGATAATAGAAAACTGTAATAACTACATCGTCCTAAGACAAAACAGCCCAAAAGGTGCTGAGGAATTGGCTAAAACTTTAGGAACAAAAGAAACAATGCAAATCACTTACCAGATAAACAACATAGAATCAACAAACGTAGGAACAGCAAGAAAAACAAGAGAATTCATAGTACACCCAGACGAAATAAAATCACTACCAACAGGAAAAGGAATATTCCTATCAAAAGACAATGGTAAATGTGAGCGGATAAAAGTGCAAAAACCATTTTAAGATTTGAAGAAAGGAAATATAAAGGGATATATAAAATGAATAATAATCAAGAAAAAGATAGAGAAACAGAATACAAAATAGCTCCGGCTTTCTTTGACAATATTGTAAGCCAAAACAACGAGAATCAACAATTCTGCTTAAAAGCTGCAATACTAAATAAATGCAAAATCTTCAAACAACGTCCTATACTAATTATATGGCTATTAGTATACTTCCTCATATCATGGGCTACACAAGGATTTACACCAAAGGGATTACTAACAACAGCAGTAATATACCTTATAACAACAACAGTTGCACTATCAGACTTTATAGAAACAATCCTAAAGCATATAGAAGACGTAAGAAACATAGCAACAAACACAGAAAAAGAAAAGCTAATACCACTATTTGAAGAAGTATACGAAAAAGTACAAAAACAAACACCAGATATAAGTAAAAATATAAACCTGTACATAGTAGATGAAATATCAGTAAACGCATTTGCACTTGGAACAAACACAATAGCGATAACCAGAGGACTAATGGAATTCATGGATGATGACGAAATCAAAGGAATACTAGCCCATGAAATGGGACACATGGCAAAGGGTGACCCAAAAGTACAAACACTAATAACAATCGGCAGTAGCATGTACTTATGGGTACTACTAATAATTAAATGGACACTCGGAAAAATGGAACAGGTAGCAAGCTCCTCAGAAAGCCAAACATCATTAGGTAATACAGTACTCGGCATAATGAAATGGATAGTAGACTTTGCAGTAAAGATAATAACCTTAATTGCAACAATACTACTTATGATAGAAAACCGAGAAAAGGAATACCAAGCAGACAGCTACGCAGAAAAGTTAGGCTATGGCTATGAGCTAAAACAGGCATTATATAAGCTTTACACCTTGCAAATGTCAGATAAGAGGAATTTAATTGAAAGGTTCAAAGCAAGCCATCCGAGAATTGCTTATAGGATTGAGAGGCTTGAGGGGATGGAGATGGAAATGGAATAGGGATAAAGAAATAAAATGCGGCAAACGAATATACTTGGGGATTATTCATCATTTAAATATTTTTATATGATGAATAATCCCCTTAATATTTACAGAAATAACATTTTGAATTATAATGTATATAAACATTTATCTACAACTTTTACCAAAAAAAATTTGATGAAGTTCTTATTATACAAAGAGATTTGAACAAAGCAAATTATAGATACATACTTCAAATAATTGTTACAACAAATGCTTACTGCAAGATTCATTGATATATAAAATTAAATCAAATTTTAAAACATAAAGTAAATGAGTAATATTTAATTTTATTTGTAAATTAATTTTAAAAGTTTGGGGATGAATAAAAGTGAGCAAATTAAAAGAAATAATGATTTCTGTCTTTTCAAATGGAATTTATGAGTTTTTAAAATATATTATAGGATTTGTAATTACAGGAAGTATTTTTGGTTTTTTTATAAATATTATAGCTAAAGTAACAATAAGTAAAGTATATGAGCATAATAAAATGGATTTTATATTTTTAGCAATTTTATTTGGAATTGTTTCGGGATATATAGTGTTTACTTGTATATATAAAAAATTGTGTTATAATAAACCTATATTTCCACAACTTGATTTTGATTATAAAATTTTAGAAAAAGAAATTACATATAAGTATTTATCAAAAGAAGATATGCAATATGAAAAACGGTTTAAGCTAAAAGCTTTAAAAAATGACTTAAATAAATATCTTGATAAATACCATTGGACAGGAAGCGGAAAGGTTTTAATAAAAAGTATAATAAAAGACCATAAAGTCTTTACTACAATTAGGGATGATACTTATCAAGAATATGAAGTACATTTTAGAAGAGTCTTAAATAAAGGAAATGAAATTACTTCAGGAATTATAATGTATTTAAGTGATCCTGAGAAAAGGGCAGTACCATTTTTAGCTTGTACAGTGAATGAGCCAACTGAGAAACTAACTATAAATGTCTTAATTAACAAAAATTTAAAAGTAGATAGAATTATTACAGAAATAAAACCACATGGAAAAAGCGTTAAAGTTTTTGAATCAAAAGAAGCTAGATTTGAAGAATCAGGGGAATATTACAAGTATACTTGGGAAATAGTAAAACCTAAACTATTATTTAGATATATAGCAAAATGGCAATTTGAATAATTGTCATTTTGTAAACCAATAAAAGTAATTAATAATTTTGATGGAGGACATTAGATATGGCAATTTTAAGTGTTTTAAAAATAAACAAAAGCATATTTGGTTTGCGAGATATATCTCTGAGGAATCCCTCTAGACAAATACAAAAGGAAGAATTGAGAGAACAATGGTTTATAGATTTTATAAAAGATTTATTTGAAACATTGTATTATAGTCCAACGGGAGTTGGTTTAGCTGCACCACAAGTTGGAGTACATATAAGATTAGTAGCAATTGATATGGATAGAGATGGAAAGAACCCCTTTCCACTAATTAATCCAACTTATGAGGCGGTAAATGATAGCATTGTTTTATCTAATGAATCATGTCTCAGTGTTCCTGGATTTGTTGGCAAAGTACAGAGACATGAAAAAATTAAACTTACATATTGGGATGTAAATGGAGAAGAAATTGAATTGTATGTTGAAGGTTTTAAAGCAAAAGTTATTCAACATGAAATTGATCACCTTAATGGAGTATTATATATTGATAGAATAGATTTATGCAATGATTTAGATGTAAGCAATGGTCTGCATAGTATTAGAGCAAATAAAGTAATAGAAAAACTATATAATTTGTAAATTATGAATTCAAGACTTATTAAGACCTATAAAATTATGGTAAGTTGTAAAATAAAGTGACGGAAGAAGCAAAAAATTGAGACTCATGGTAAAATCCATTGTATAATGTTTAGCAACCACGAAAAACAAACAAAGGAGAAAACCATGAGCCAGATTAATAATACCGCAAAAACAAAAAAATATAAACACCTAAAAGCAAGAGAAAGATATAGTATTGAAATATTGTTAAAAGAGGGATTAAAACCTTATGAAATAGCACAGCGCATGCAAAGAGGTATCAGAACAATAGAAAGAGAAATATCGAGGGGAAAGATAAAGCTTGTGAACTCTGATTTGACTTACAGAGAAGAATATTGTGCAGATGTAGGGCAACGAATATATTATGAGAATGCAAGGAACAAAGGACCTGGATTAAAGATAGGTAAAGACCACAAATTAGTCAAACACATAGAAAAAAAGATTGTAAAAGAAAAGTATTCCCCAGATGCAGTGATAGGAGAGATAGAAGCGAAAGGCTTAGAGTTTGAGACCCAAATATGTACAAAGACAGTATATAACTATATAGATCGAGGAGATGTGTTCTTAAACCTTACAAATATAGATCTTCCAGTGAAAAAAGCTGGCAAAAAGAGAGACTATAAGAAAATAAAGATACCGCATAAAAATCTTAAAGGAACAAGCATTGAAGAAAGGCCTACAGAGATTGATAAGCGCGAGGAATATGGACATTGGGAAATGGACTGTGTTGTTGGAAAACGTGAAGGGAAAGGTGCAGTATTACTGGTTTTAAGTGAGAGAAGTATACGCGAGGAAATAATAATCAAAATGCCATCAAAGACACAAGAATCAGTAGTAGCAGCACTAGATTGTTTGGAGAAGAAATATGGTAAATCATTTAAGGATAAATTCAAAACAATAACAGTGGATAATGGTAGTGAATTTCTTGATTATGAAGGCATAGAACGGTCTGTGAGGGCTGGAAAAGATAAAAGGGTGAAACTATATTATGCACATCCATATAGCTCCTGGGAAAGAGGCACAAACGAAAATACAAACAAGCTAATACGCCGATTTATACCAAAAGGAACAGATATAGGGAGAATAAGTAAAAAGACGATAAAATGGATAGAAACATGGATAAATAACTATCCAAGACGAATATTAGCATATAAGTCTGCAATTGATATGGCTGCAAGTTAAAACCTTGGGACTCTGTCCCAAGCCCTGTCCTCGCCAGAAGGCAGCCGGTCTGTCATAACAGACCGGGAACAAAAGGATGATAGTGCAATGGATGTAAAGGGTCTCCGGCTTTGCCTACGATGAACGAGCTATGCTCGCCCTTGACATCCCGAACAATAGTGCCAATAGTTTGCATTATACAAGTTTACCAAAATTTTACCGTCACTTTAACTTGCAATTTATATTTTATTTCTCGACATTAATCTTATTGACAATTAGTCATAAAATATGGTAATATCGTCAATGTTGAGAGGGAGTAGTTTATTTACAAAGTCAACATACTGGTGCTTTATCACCTGGCTTTGTAACCAATTTTGGTAACGAGACTTTTGACATAATCCTATAGCAGGGTTATGTTTAAGGTCTTTTTTTATATATCATTTTAAACTTTGAAAGGATGGATAAAATGTATACTAGTCTAGTCGCTTTCTTGGCCGCGGTGGGAACCGTTGTGCTGGCAGAAATGGGAGACAAGACGCAACTCTTGGCAATGGCTTTTGCTACGAAGTATAAGGCGTCAAAGGTAATGATTGGTGTATTTATAGCTACTGTTTTAAATCATGGACTTGCAGTGGCAGTTGGCAATTTTATTACACATTTTTCAGGCGCCCAAATCTGGATATCGGGGATTGCCTCTTTGTCATTTATTTTCTTCGGATTGTGGACAATCAGAGGTGACAAATTGGAAGGGGAGGAAAACAGGACAACAAAATTTGGACCGGTTGCTACAGTTGCATTTGCTTTCTTCCTCGCTGAAATGGGAGATAAGACACAGCTTGCAACCATTGCTCTTGCGACAAAGTTTCCAACAAGTCCTGCAGGAATTTTGATTGGAACAACAACTGGAATGTTAATTGCTGATGGTATAGGAATTATTATTGGTGTAGTAATGTGTAAAAGGATTCCTGAAAGGACAATAAAACTTGTATCTGCCTGTTTGTTTATTTTGTTTGGCTTGATAGGAAGCTTCCAGGTTGCACATGATGATCTTCAAATGGGAACTGGAGCAATTATAGCAGCAATGGCAGTAATAATTGTAATAACTGGTTTTGCAGCATACTATTTAATCAAAAAAGATAATGCCAATAGAGCGGAGAATGCAGACGTTGCGGAGTACTGCAAAGTGAAAATTCAAGAACCAAGTTCCGATACTGAATAAACAAAAGTGTTTGTTCATACATGGCATACAAAATGCGAATCCCTATGTATGTTATATAAGTTTAAGGCTGCCTCATTGTGCAGCCTTAAACTTTTCATCAACTAAAAATCTTCTTTTATCAGCTTTTTTATTGTATTTACATCTGTGTGAAGCTTTAAAGGTTTTACTGCCGGACCCTCAACAATATCACCTTCATAAGTAAACCTCGAGCCATGGCACGGGCAATCCCAGGTTTTTTCCGCCGAATTCCAGCTTAACTCACATCCCATGTGTGTGCACGTTGTATCTACTACGTGCAAGGTTCCCTTCTCATCCCTATAGGCTCCGGCTTTATGGCCGTTTGCTTCAATTATTTTTCCTTCACCTGGTTTAATATCTATATTGGCTGGAGGAGGAGTGATTTTGCCTCCAATTAGCTCTTTTGCAACATTCAGGTTTTCGACAACAAAGTTTTTAGCAGAAGCTACTATTGTTTGACGGGATGGATTATAGACCTCCTGCCAGGGACTTTCGCCCTTAACAATCAAGTCACTCAATATCATAGCTGATGCCATACTGTTAGTCATTCCCCATTTGCCATAACCGGTAGCGACGTACATATTTGGAGTTTTGGACGTAAAATGTCCTACATACGGCACATTGTCCAAAGTCATGCAGTCTTGTGTAGACCATCGGTAAGGAATGTCTTCTACTGTAAAGATTTTGGCTGCAAAATCAACCAATGTTTCGTAGTGCAAAATAGTATCTTCACCTTGTCCGGTCTTGTGATGGTCACCACCCACTATAATCAACTCACTGTTGTCAGACTTTTGACTACGGATTGAGCGAGCAGGTTCTTCTAAGTTTATATACATTCCGCCCGGATATTTTTCTTTTGCCTTAATAGCTAGAGCATATGAACGTTCGGGGTATATTCTGCTGAAATACATTCCATGCTTATTATAGCATGGGTAATGAGAAGCAATTATAACTTTTTCCGCGGTTACTTTCTTTCCCTGGTTCGTAATCAAAATATAGTTGCCGTCTTCCTCAATATCCACTACTCTGCTTTGTTCAAATATTTGGATACCGCTTTCTGTTACTTTTTTAGCAAGAGGCAGCAAAAACTTGCGTGGATGAAACTGAGCCTGGTTATCAAATCGTATAGCTGCCTTGATAGGAATAGAAAAGGGTATTTCATCCACATAGGCTGCTTTTATGCCTAAAGAGGTGGCTACTTTAACTTCATCGCTTATCTTATTTACATAGTTATCATCTTGGGTAAAGGCATAGGCGGATTCGGGAACAAAATCACATTCTATATTATTTTCGCTTGCTATCTTTTCAATCATCCTAATTGCTGTTTCGTTTGCATCGGCATACTGTTTTGCATATTCCTCATTCATTAGGCTTTTTATTTTACTATAAATCAATTCGTGCTGTGATGTGACTTTGGCTGTGGTGTGACCGGTTGTTCCCTGCAGAATATGATCAGCTTCTAAGATTGCAGCCTTAATGCCATGTTTGCTAAGCATGTATGCTGTTGAGATACCTGCAAATCCGCCGCCAATAATAGCTATATCAACTTTTATATCTTCGTTTAAAACCGGATACTCCGGTTGCTGTGTGGAGGCCATCCAATAAGATTGAGGAGGCTTTTTAAAATTCTTTTGCTCTTCTATATTCATATATAGTTTTTCTCCTTCTAAATAATATGCAATTTATAAATTTACTTTATATTTTTTACTGATAAATAGTAATTATTCGATTTTAAGCACTTCTAAAGGTAAAAAAATAGTAATGGCTTAAAGTAGTAAGTGTAGCACATTATGTAAAGTCAACATAATATAAAACATAGCATGAATTTTTAGGAGGATTTATTATGCTTTCAAGTATGGAGTTTGTTCGTCAGTCATTAGAGATACATCTTTTTTTTGCAAGAATTATGAAAGAACACTCATTTTTCCTTCAGACAGCATTTACATCAAGGGATATAAACTTTATTGCGCAAGCAGACCGCTTCAGAATGGAGTTTGACAGACTTTTAGGAGAAGTTGTTTCGCTTTCTAATGGTGTTGTTAGCCCGGATGTACTTTTATCGGGTGAAGTATTTACGCAATATACACTTAACGCAGAAATGGCTTCTTCATATTTTACAGGAGTGCAGATTCCAACTGGAATAACACAAGCAGAAGCTGGGTTAATGGGTGGAGGAATTGTGGCAATTAACCGGGCGCTTGAAGAAAGAGTATCTTTGATTAATCAAAGGGCTATGGGGTTATTAGCCGGGTTAATACAGTTTAAAGCTTCAATTTTATCTAATGTTCTAACCTGTAAAATGTTTACAAATAACTATCCCTTACTTATAGATCATATTATGAGGGAAGCTAAGCTGTACTTACGGACTATCCAAAAGCTTCAAAACAGAGAAAATTTAGATATCATAAGTGAAGCTATGGCGCAGGAATTATTCTGGAATAAAATTATGGCAGAACATGCAAAGTTTATTCGTGGGTTGCTTGACCCGACAGAGGAAAAGTTGTTTGATACAGCAAACAATTTTGGAAATGAGTTTGACAAATTGACAGAGGAAGCAAAGGCAGCAATGGATATGACTGTACCGTTTACAAAAGTTACAGATGACAGTCTTAAAGCAACAGAAGAAATTCGGAATTTTAAAGTACAAGGCACAGAAGGAATACTCCAGTGTAAGATTAAGTCAATCATTATTCCATTACTGGCCGATCATACAGTACGTGAAGCAAGTCACTTCTTAAGGTTATTAAAAACATTCAAGAAACAATACTAAGTAATGCTGAAGCGAAACGACTAGCCTGGGTTGCATAGGCGAGCAGTGTAGCGAAGCGAAACGACCAGCCTGGGTTGCATAGGCGAGCAGTGTAGCGAAGCGAAACGACCAGCCTGGGTTGCATAAACAAATAATAAAGGACTAAAGCTGGATATACTTATCTCTTAATGGAAAGGGCAAAAATCTTGCCCTTTTCCTATGCTTGCTAATAAGGTGAACTAAGAAAAAAAGTATAAAGTGAGCTGCAGCTTTTCTAATTATATAAAAAAATGCATATGCTATTACTAAAGTAATTTGCAGCTTATTCTTGAAACGGAGGAGAGGACTTGGACTTAATAACTATAATATTAACAGCTGTAGGTCTCGCAATGGATGCTTTTGCAGTTTCCATATCATGCGGACTGGCAGATGCAAAAAATACTTCGCGTAATGCTTTAAATGCGGGAATTGCATTTGGACTTTTTCAGGGTGGAATGACGGCGGGCGGGTGGCTTGCAGGTTATTCGTTCAGGGCATGGATTGAGAATATCGATCATTGGGTTGCCTTTGCGTTGCTTGGGATTATTGGTGCTAAGATGATATGGGAAGCATTTGAAGGGGAAAATGAATGTATTATGCTTACAAGTCTTAAAGTTCTTATTACCCTTGCAGTTGCAACGAGTATAGATGCTCTTGCTGTAGGGATTAGCCTCTCGGCTTTAAAAATAGATATAGTATTACCGGCAGTAATGATTGGTGTAATAACTTTTGCGTTATCTTATTTTGGTGTGTTCTTAGGAAAAATGATCGGGTGCAATAGCAAATTCAAAAAATATATTGATATGCTTGGAGGAGTAATTCTTGTAGGTATAGGTTTGAAAATATTGCTTGAACATGTTTTGTGATATATATAAATAGAAATGATATGCTCTCTCTTGATATTTTGAGTAAATTCGATTTTATTAGTATTTTGTTAACAAATTATGTCTGGTAGGAATAATATAAAATAGGAAATAGTGTGTCAAGAGATGGTAGCTATGTATAAGATTATGATTGATCCTGGTCACGGCGGTAAAGACAGAGCAAACAGAGGACCGACAGGGTATGTTGAGGCTGATGGCGTTTTGGATATATCACTAAAACTTAAGGATGAATTGGTAGCTACAGGGGCATTTGAAGTAAAGCTCACTAGAGAAACTGATGCAACCTTAGGAGTCAGAGCTCGTGGTAAAATGGCTGCTTCATGGGGAGCGGATATGTTTATATCTGAGCATACGAATTCCTCAGGATTGGCAAGCAACACTACTGTTAGAGGTACAGAGGTATATACCAGTGTTGATTTAAAGGATGATGCTCTTGGAGCTGAAATGGCAAAAGCTGTAGCTGAGTCAATAGGGACAAAAAATATTGGTGCCAAAAAACGGAAGAGTAATAATAATCCGGAAGAGGACTATTATGCTGTAATTGACGAAGCACAGGATGGAGGAGTTGCACATATTCTTTTGATAGAAAGTGCCTTTCATGACAACAAAGATGATGAAGCACTGCTAAAGGATGATGGCAAGAGAGCTGCTATAGCCAAAGCTCAGGCTGCGGTTATTTGTAAATTTTATGGGGTTTCAGTTGAGGAGGAGAAGAAATTGAACTGGAGGCAAAAAATTGTTCAAGAGGCTTTGGATTTAGGGCTTATAACAGACAAAACATGGGTGGACAAAGCAGATGAAACTTCTTCAATATGGTTTGTTTGTGCAATAGCCATAAGCATGTACAAGAAATTAAAAGGATAATTAAAAATGGAAAATGGAGCCGGGCTTTAAGTCTGGCTCCTAATAATTTGAGGAATTTGCAAAGAAAATAAAATGATATGGCAGAGCTAAATCTTTGTTGGCAGTGCGTTTCAACCTTTGAGCTTACTACATTGTATGAATTCGGAAATACTCCGTGATTTTATTGTGGTGGGTGACATTTACTACAAGATGTAAAGCCTTGACTCTTTGCATCATCCAAGCTGATAGATATTTTACTTTTCTTTAGATATTGGCAACTCTCAGTATGATATTTGTCTCCAGACTTTGTAACATAGACAGTAATTTCTTTCTTTTCAACGCTGGCAGTTTGTTTTTTTGAATTATCTGTTGAAACAGTATCAGTTACTCTATTATCTTGAGTCTTTTCCGGGGGAGCTTGTGATTTTACCGGAGAAGCCTTTTTATCAAACTTGATTGTGTTCCCATCGCTTGTAGCTACTATAGTTCCTGATTTGTCGGTGCGAAACAATTCAACTCCATAGGTTTTAAGCCTGTTTAATATCAAATTGTCCGGATGGTTATAGTTGTTGTTTTCTCCAACGCTGATTACAGCATATTTAGGGGAAACCTTTTTTAGAAATAACGCCCCTGTTGAATACCCACTTCCATGATGACCTACTTTTAACACATCAGCTTTAAGGTCAATACCTGCCGAAAGCATTTCTTTTTCCGAAATGCTTTCCGAATCACCGGTAAAAAGAAAAGATGTATTATTGTAAGTCATTTTAATTACTGCAGAATAATTATTTATATCATCGTAACTGTCCTTGTTTGGAGCAAGTATTTCAGTTTTTAAAGTGCTGTCAAAGTTAACATTAACTCCAGCTTTGGCAGTTGTTACTGTTAATCCCTTGTTTCTTATTGCGGCCCATACATCTTCAAATGCATCGGACTTGCTGGAGACCTTTGGCATATAAATTTTTTCAATACTAAAGTTATTTATTACCGTATCAAGCCCACCTAAATGATCTTCATGAGGATGAGTTCCAACTACTACACTGATTTTGTTTATACCTTGTGATTTGATATATGATGTAACTAAATTGCCGTCATCGTTTTCACCTGCATCAATCAGCATTGCTTTGTTTTCAGGTGTTTGGATCAGAATACTGTCAGCTTGGCCGACATCAATAAAATGTACTCTTAACTGTCCGTTAACAGCTGTAGAATCAGGTAATGCAGTTTGTTCTGAAGGTTTAGCGGTTGAAGTTGCTAAAGCTCTTGGAATCTCTGTCACAGGCTCTTCTATTTGAGAAGGTGAACTAGAAGTTGTAGTCTGTAATTGTTGACTGGTCGGGTTGGTTTTTAAATCTGTTTTTGGAGCACAGCCTGTAAGATTTAAGAACAACACAATAAAAAGCAAAGTTGATAGTAGTCTTTTCATCAATTATTACCTCGCAAAATTTTTTTTGTAAAACAAAATACCTAATGCTTATTAAAACTTGAGGTCTTTCTTTATTGAGAGCAAAATTGCTTCTCAACGGCAAACTGCTTTTTACTTGCTAAGCAAACACATTAATTCAAAACTTAATATTATTAGTTGTTTATAGCTGTTCAAGTCCGAATTATAACATAATTTATTTGATTGTAAAATGTAAAAGTTTGTATAGTAAGAATAAATTGAGACAGTAAATTAGTCTAAAGACTTTTAAGGCAATATATGGTATTATATACTAAATTCACACATAAGGTGAATTATTAAGAAAATAGTGGGAGAATATGGTATTATGATTAGGGATATTGAGCGTCTTGAAATACCTAATAGCAATCCTTTTAAAAATGACAGGTTTGGCAGAGAGGCAATTGCAGATAATTTAGAAAAAATAATACGCAGAAGTAATGGAAGTTTGGTTATTAGCGTTGATGCAAGTTGGGGTATGGGAAAGACGACATTTATACAAATGTGGAAAAAGAAGCTGAGTAATAGCAACAGATATCAAACCCTATATTTTAATGCTTGGGAAAATGATGACACAAATGACCCTTTAGTGCCTATTATGGCTAGCATGGAAGAGGAATTAGAGCTGGTAGATAATGATGGTATAGAAAAAGTTAAAGAAGTTGGAATTCAACTTGTAAAAAAATCTCTTCCGTCAGCATTAAAAATATTAACTCGTGGTATTCTAGACATAGAAAAAATAAAACTAGGTGATTATAATGAAGAAAAACTGGTTGAGTTGGCAGGGGAGATAGGCAGTATTGAACTTAAAAACCATAAGAATCAAAAGCAGGCAAAATCAAAATTTAAACAGGAATTAAAGGACTATCGGAAATTACTAAAAAAGAAAGTTATCTTTTTCATTGATGAACTCGATAAATGTAGACCTGCTTATGTTATTGAAACTCTTGAAAGAATAAAACACTTATTTGATATTGAAGGATATATTTTTATTCTTTCGCTTGATAAACAACAACTAATACAATGCATAAAAATGTTTTATGGAAATGAAGTTGATTCTTCAGCATTTTTAAGGAGATTTATTGATCTTGAGTACTCATTACCTGAACCGGACAGGGATAGTTATCTTGAATTTTTAGTTAATAAGTTTGAATTAAAAAATCAAAATACTGAAGACTTTTTTATTCCTTACTTAAAAGGTTTTGTAAAGGTATATAACCTGAGCTTGAGAGATATAAACAAGTTGATTTATTATTTGAATATTGTTTTGCCTATGAGTGATTTGTTTGCTTTGTCGCAAAGCTGGAAAGTTGTTGATTTACAAGTGTTTGGGATTATTTATTCATTGTTTCCGGTTTTAAAAACTAAATCAAATGATAAATACCAACAATTTATAAATAAAAACTTCGATTCAGATTTTGTTTCAGAGATTATTACTTTTAATCCCGAAGAAACATTTAAGGATATTAGATTTAGCCGTTTTAATCAACTATTCATTGATATAGTAAGTAAGTTACTAAAATTAAATAAAGATTCTGATATCAGTAGTGAAGATTATTGGATTAGGCTTGAGAGCAGGCCGGATTCAGAATTTAACTTAATCTGGCTGCTAGATGACAAAAGTAAGAAGCTAAGGTTTATTAATGATTTTGAGTTTGCAGACAGATTTCAGCTTGATAAGTAGAATTACTACAAATAATGAAAGATTCTGATAAGGTTATACCAGATATCAATAAAATAACAGAGATGGATCGTGACTACGCAAACTAACATATGATGAATATATATTTACCATATGATTATACTATAGTTAATAAACGATACAAAATGTATCGAAATTCTAATTTAAAGTTGATAATCATATGGAGGTGTGTTATAATGTTTAGCATAGACATTATATCAATGAAGGAGTTTCATGATATGAAAGAAAGAATTGTTAGAATACAAAAAATAGAGCTAATTAATTTGAAAAATGTGGGTAAGGGAACTATACAGTTTGCTTGCAATATAAAAGACGATATTTTTGAAGACAAGGCAGATTTGTTAGGTATATATGGACAAAATGGTTCTGGCAAAACGACACTAATTTATGCATTGGGACTATTTAAAAGTTTGGTAATGGGCAATAGATTAGGAAAAGACTGTGGCAATTATATTAAGTTTGGAAATGGAAGTGCAACATGTGTATTTGAACTTAGTATAATTGATGCTAATAAACAGCAGTTTATGATGGTATATGAATTTGAATTAAAGAAAAATGAAGTAGAGATAGAACAGACAGATTTTCTTGAATTTGATGAAGATAAAAAGAATGAGGATAGAGAAAACCAAGTCTATGTATCAATGGAAAAAGTGAGCATGTCTACGCTGGTTGGTGAAAAATGGTCAAAATTAACACCAGTATTAAGCTATTGTGAGGAAGAAGATAATATATTATCACCTAAAATAAGATTATCTCAATTGATATCAGGAGATAAAAAGATTGAAGATGAACTTAGAGTGACAAGGCTATTAATGAAAAAGTCATCAAAATCATTTTTGTTTTCTAAAGAATTAAATAAGATTATTCAAAATAGTAAGATGGATGTTGAGTATAAGAACATTTTTAATATTTTACATGAATATGCAACCTATAATTTGCATGTTATTAGTAATGCTGAAAATGGAATTATTAATGCCAATATTGCTCTACCGCTTTCTTTTGTTCTAAAGGAAAAAGATAGTTTTTCGTTATTAAAGGGAAGTTTAAATTTAAATGGGACATCGGTAATACCTGTAAAGTTTTTTGATTCTATTAGTGAAAAGATGGAAATGATTAATTTAGTATTGAAAGAAATAATTCCAGGTTTGACAATCAACTTGAAAAAACTTGGAACAGGAATTGACAAAAATAATGAAGAAATCGTATTAGCACAAATCATTGCTATTAGAGGAGACACACAAATTCCTCTGAAATATGAGTCCGATGGGATTAAGAAACTTGTTTCGATTCTGTATGGATTAATTATGGTTTTTAATAATTCGTCTACAACATTAGCGGTTGATGAATTTGATTCTGGTATTTTTGAATATTTACTAGGTGAAATATTAAAGGTAGTTGAGGAGAATGGAAAAGGTCAATTGATTTTCACTTCCCATAACTTAAGACCACTTGAAGTTATAAATAAGAAAAACATAATGTTTACAACTACTAATGAAAACAATAGATATATTAGATTTAAAAATGTTAAAACAAATAACAATTTTAGAGATTTATATTTTCATGATATTATTTTGGGAGGACAAAATGAGTGCATATACGAGACGACCAATCCATATATGATTCGTAGAGCCTTTAGAATGGCAGGTCATGAAGATGGCAAATAAGAAAAAAATTGTTCTCTTTATTGTCGAGGGAATTAATGATAAAACGTGTTTAGCATTGTGTATGGACCAACTTTTAGATAATAATACAGTTCGTTTTGAAATTACAGATGGAGATATTACAACACAATACGGTAATAGTTCTAGTAACATAGTGGCCAAAGTTGGAGATATTGTAAGAGCATTTAGTGGAAAAGTTTTCAAACCATCAGATTTCCTTGAAGTTGTTCATCTTGTGGACATGGATGGAGCATATATTCCAGATGAAAATATAGTAGAAAGTACAAATGAAAAAAATATATATAGTGACGAACAAATCTTTACATCCAAAGTTCAAAGTACGATTAACAGAAACCATCAGAAGCAAGAGATTCTTTATAAAATGATAGGATTAAATAAAGTCTGGGGTAGCATACCGTATAGTGTTTATTACTTTTCATGCAATATGGATCATGTTCTGCACAATAAAGCTAATTTGAACAGAGCTGATAAAGATAAACTTGCAATAGAGTTTGAAAGTGAATTTTTTGGAAAGCCAGAAAAATTTATTGAGTTTTTTAATAAGGCAGAGTTTGCGGTAAAAGGTACTTATGGAGAAACGTGGGAGTTTATTAAAGCAGGAACAAATTCATTGAAGAGATATTCGAATTTTTCAGTATATTTGAATGAAATAGATTAATGCAAAGTGGTCAAGATTACTCAGTTCACCATTCTGGATAAGGGTGCAGTTACAGCTTCGCTAAAGAGTTAAGCCAATATGAAATAGCGAATAGACTATAGGACTAAAGTGGTGGAAGCAGGCGAAACGCGAGTATCTATTCGCACCACTCCCATCACATCATCTTTGTGATCTTACCAATTTTTCAACGAACTTAAATATTTATCAATACTATGTGCCGCTTTTTCGACACCATTTTCCGAGCGAATTCTTTCACCAAACTCTTTTGCACTTGCCTTCATGTTTTCATCATTCAAACAAATATTTATCAACTCCGCAAGCTTTTCTGCAGACAATTTGTGGTAGGAAATTGGCTTTGTTCCTAAGCCAAGCTTTGAGACTTGCCGCCCCCAGAAAGGCTGGTCTGCAATAAACGGAGTGATGATAATAGTTATTTTCATAGTAACCTCCACTATATTTTGAAATGATTTTTAAATGATTTCTTTAGCGGAAGTAAAATCAGGATCCTTTAGCTTATGAAATAGAAGTAAGAGTATCTCACTGAAAAGAAAAGTAATATCAGAGGTAATAATAATATGATTTGATATCCTGAAAAAAGAGAGAACAATAATAAGGCTAATCCATAGGATAGTAATTACAACTGGGTTCAAAAGGATAGTGTTTATCTTGTCGAGTATCAGCCCTGGAGTCGAGTATACAATGTTATGGATATTGACAACAATAAGCCCTAAAAGGAGTAACATCCAGCTTGCTATTTGCAATGTCAGTTTTTTTATAAAAATCACGCTATCTATTAAATTCACAACTATCTCCTATATTCCTTTGCTATTGTATAACTCATTTTACCAGTTTATCTGTTTTTTATCAACTTATAGGTTAGCAGTATGCATAGCATGTAAGCTAAATCAGGAGTACTTTAGTTCAGACAAAGTTTTTAAGGAATATAAAAAGTAAATAATAAAAAGGATACCATTAAATGGAGAACGATACTCGCATTGAACCGACAAAGATTAAATTTCTTGATTTATGAATGAAGGGTTTAGTTTAAAAGAAACCCAGAAATAGTTGGGTTATGCTGATATTTCAACTACTGTAAACCTCTTTTATGGACACACCTGTCGAAGCAGCCATAATTCAATAAAAAGTGTTATCGCAAGACCGCGATAACACTTTATTTATGCCTTTTGAAAAACTGCCGTAACAAATAGAAAACTGTTATTTATTTCAGCAAAAACATCGCCGCACATTTTATGCATAATCTGTCGGCAGATATAAAGCCCGAGTCCGCTTCCGCCTGTTTTATCGGAGTTTGAACCTCTCCAGAAGCTTTCAAAAATATGTGGCAGTTCAGCTTCCGGAAGCGTACAGCCGCTGTTTTGGACGGATATCAAAAGGCAGTTTTCCTCTTCGGAAAATGCAATGCATATTTCTTTTCCGTCGCCGTATTTTACGGCATTTTCAATAATATTCTGAAGCACTTCAATGCTTCTGTCAATATCGCCCTTCAGCAAGCAGTTCGTGAAGCTTTCAACTTTAAAATCTGTCTTGATAAGCGCCAGCCTTTCGGAATAATAATCCGCGATTCTTTTTACAAGCTCGGACAGATAAAATTCGCCGTTGTTCACCACAAGACTTAAAAAATTATCTCTTGACGCACTTATAATCTGTGACACAAAGCACTCTATTTCATCCGCCTTTATGCTTATACTCTCTGAAATCTCCGACTGTTTTTCCTTATCCGCATACAATCCCTTTGACAGCGCCTTTGAATAAAGCTTGATTGCGGACAGCGGCGTTTTTATATCGTGCGATAGGGAAAGCAGTAGCGTTTTCTTTTCCTTTTGTAAATCAAGCTCGCGCTTTTTCTGCTCCTCCATATTTTCACGAAGCAGGTCAACTCCCCAGATAAATCTTCCGAAAAAGCGGCTTTTGTTTTCCTTTATGGGTGAAGTCAGATTGCCTTTTGAAAGCTCATAAGGAATCTCTTTAAGCTTATCAAACGGTAAAATTATTTTACTTCTTATGTAAATCATTACGGCAATGATCATAACAGACATAACAGTAAGAAAAAAGTTCACTATTAAAAAGATGTCGTTGTTATTCTCATTGGCAGTATAATCGAAGCGATAAAGCTCACCGCCGATTTCACGCACAACATAATCGCTTTCGGCATTGTAAAAATCGCCGCCGTATTTTTCAATATTGACTACATAAACGCATTGAGATAAATCTACGCTTTCAAATCCGTTTTCTTCAATTACTCGAGCAAGCCTGTTGATTTCAACACGATACGGTCTGCCGCTTTCGGATTGCCCCGCATTGAGCATAATCGCGTTTGCGGCAATGAAAGCAAAAATGGTAAAAGCAATTACCCCAATAAAAATCTTGTTGTAGCTTTTCATACAAACTTATACCCCACGCCCCAGACAGTCTGAATATGCTGCGGCTCTTTCGGGTTATGCTCAATTTTTTGCCGCAGCCATTTTATATGCACAGTTAAGGTCTGCTGTTCGGAAAAGCTGTCGCTGCCCCATATCTGATTAAATATGTATTCCTTTTTCAGAGTTTTTCCTTTATTCTCAACCAAAAGCAATAACAGCTCGAATTCCTTTGCTGTCATTTCGAGCGGCACATCGTCAAGATATGCTGCTTTCTCCGCCCTGTTGAGCCTCAGATTACCCTCAATTACTTCGTCAAGAGCATATCTGCGCTTGAAAATTCCGCTTATTTTAGCAAGCAGAATATCAATATCATATGGCTTTTCTATGTAGTCGTCAGCTCCTAAAATCAAGCCGTTAAGCTTGTCATACTTTTCCGATTTTGCGCTTACAATAATAATCGGTGTGTTGCTTGTCTTACGAATTTTAGAGCATACCGCAAACCCGTCCATTCCGGGCAGCATAATATCAAGCACAACAAGCCTTGCACCATACTTTTCGTACAGCTGCAAGGCTTTTTCGCCGTTTTCGCAAACGGATACGGTATAACTTTCGGCTCTGAGAAAATCGCAAAGCAGTCCTGCAATTTCCTTATTGTCCTCCACAATTAAAATATCTGTCATAGCGTTTCCTTTCAATTCTAAAGCGGATGTAACGGCAACGTATGAAATATGTTAAGTGTTCGCTTACCAGCCCATTTCAAGAAGCCAATTGTTAAGAGTACGTTCACGCTCCCTGAGCTGAGAGGGCGAAGTATATCTGTCTAAACTATACTCTCCTTTTATGTTTCCGTCAACAATATATAAAACCCTTGTACATTTAGCCGCAACCTTTACGTCGTGAGTGACAAGCATAATGGTAGCACCGCCGGCATTGAGTTTTGCAAGCTCCTCCATAACCTCATCCGATGAGCTACGGTTTAATGCGCCCGTCGGCTCGTCAGCAAAAATCATTTTCGGTTTGTTTATCATACTGCGGCAGATACAGGCGCGCTGAAGCTGACCGCCGGAAACCTCGGTTATATCGTTGTCAGCAATGTCGATAATACCAAGCTTACGCATTAAATCGCGTCCCGAATTAATTTTGTCATTTTTCGAAGCGGTATTCTTTTTCGACTGAAAAGCCGGAAGAAGAATATTATCTTCAATTGTGAGATTTTTGAGCATATACATCTGTTGAAAAATGAAACCCATTTCGTCAAGACGCAGCTCAGCAAGTTTTTTTTCATTCAGCTTTGTAATATTTTCGCCGCAAAAATCTACCTCGCCCGCGGTAACGTTATCCATTCCAGAAACGGCATAAAGCAAAGTTGATTTTCCCGAACCGGACGGTCCCATAACAGCTACTATTTCACCTTCGGTGATGCTGAAATTTACATTTTTCAGCACATTGTTCTGATGTTTGTTTAAGATATAAGTTTTGCACAAATCCCTTACATTTAAAACTGTATTCATAATAAAATTCTCCTTTTTATTCAATATTTGAGGCGTCTGCGGCTTTGATTTTTGCAGAATAAAGTGATGTGAGAAATGCTGTAAGAGTTGTTGCTGCAATCATCATTATCGGATAAAGCAGGAAAACCTCTGTCGGAGCAATCTCATATATTACGCCGTTAGTCGCACCCATCATTCCCATAATCGGATTTATAACAAGCTTTGTCAGCGGAGTTGAAATCAGTACCGCAATTACAGACGATATCACCGAAGCGAGCATAAGCCGAATTGTATCACGTTTTATAACAGCACCGGTTTTGAAGCCTATCGCTTTGAGCATAGCAATTTCTCCCTTTTCCTTTTCGATGAACGAACGCTCTATAAGCGCCGTAACAAGAAGTGCAATTATCATTGAAATCACAATAACAAGCATCTTTACAGAATCAAGCGTTTCTGAAACTCTAATAATTTCGGAAACATATTCGCTTGATGTGCGAATCTTGTCGCAATTCAAAATATCTTTTAGCTTTTCAATTCTTTTCTGTATTTCTTCGCTGTTCGGATTGTCATTAAAATCAATCTGAGCCGCCATTGCTCCCTGAGTGTTTACGAAATCAGCGTCAGCATTTTCATTAAGACGTATTCCCTCACCCAAATTGTTCAATGACGTATAAAGCGCAGAAATAATATATTTTTTTTCGCCGCTGTGCCATTTTATCGTAACCAAGTCGCCGATTTTTGCACCGAGCTTGTCAGCAGTGATTTCTGTAATTGCAATTTCGTCAGCATTCTGCGGTGCGCTTCCCTCAATGTAAACATATTCGTCCGCTGTTGTACCGTAGCCTTTAAACGCAGATATTTTACAAATATTATCCTTATATCCAACATTGACCTTAAAAAGAATTTCGCATGAGCAGTGCGCAGGCATATCGTTGTCCGCAAGCTCTTTTTCAGTTTTGGCAAGGAGATCCACCATTTTTTTCTCGCCGTCGGCAGAAATGCATTCCATAAGCTTGACGTCATCGGAATAATAAACGTCGCTTTCAACCATCCCCAGATAATTTATAAGCTGTCCGCTTTTTAGCGTGTTAGCGGTATTTGCAATTATTATTACAAGCGACAGACATAATGTAAATGCAAGCATTATTATCGCATATCTTTTCGGGCTGCTTAAAACGTCGTTTGCGGCAAGAAATGAAACTGTGTCAAGACGGCTTTTTCCTATACGGAGAATACCCTTTTTGTGAAAGCGTTCACCCGTTTCGCCGCTCCTAACCGCGTCAATCGGCGAGTATTTTTTTATTTTTGCAGTACAGGAGAAGCAGAAAAGAGTTATAACTGCCACAACTCCCAACGAGCAGAGTATATTAACAAAATAACTGCTTTCCGAGCCGATAACCATTTCTTGCGATATGCTTTCAAGCATCATATTTCCGAAGGGTATTCCCGCGAAAAATCCTATCACAGAGCCTATGACTGAAAGAGCAATATACTTCACAATATATAGTCCGCGTATTTTTGTATTGTTTATGCCTATTGCTTTCATAACCCCTATCTCACGGAATTCCTCATTAAGAGTAAATGTAATGGTAAAGCTCATTGCCGCAAATGAAATAAGTATCAGGCAAACACTTACTACCAGCAATATACACGCTACAATCATATTCATTATGTAAGTAAATTTCAGCGTAGCTTTTGTACACATAAATAAAATTCCGCTGTCAATGTCGCTTAATTCTTTGTCAAGAGCGTTTACGTCGTTGGATTTTATGTAGCAAAGGCTGCCATCGTAAAGCCCTGCATCGCTGTCTGCCGAAAAATCCGCGTAATCTTCGGGATTGACCATAAACCGAATCATATACATTATTTTTGAGCCAAGCGCTGCGTCCTTGAAGTTTCCCGCAATTTCAAAGGACTTTTTAGTGCTGCCAATCTTGATTTCAATTTTATCGCCTACGCTCATTCCAGCGTCCTTCATAAGGCCGCAGGAAATAAGAACCTTGCCTTTTTCCACAGACCGTATCGGGTTGTTGTCAGCGTCAAAATAGGTAATCTGCATTTTATCGCATGGCATAATAAACGAAGTATTGCTGATTTTATCGGTCTTTTCACCGTTGTAAAACACATTGCCACTGCTTAAATAAATCACAGGCTCAATTCCGTAGCTTTCCACGTTGTCACTATTGTCAAGTGTTGTTTTAATGTCTTCCGTAAGGCTTTTGCTCATTGTTGCAGCAAAATAGTCCGTAATTCCTGCCTTGCCGAAATAATAGTCAAGTCCTCCGGTCACGGCAATAATATTGTTAACGCTGCTTGAAACAAACATTGCCGCAAGGGCAATAAATAACAGCAGAATAATATTCATTGTTTTCTTGCGTTTAAGATCTTTTTTTAGTATGTTAAGATACATTTTAAATTCTCCTTTCCTTATCGTAGCTTCATTATAACAGAGAATTTATTAAATAATCCTTAAATCCGAAAAGCGTATGAGGAAGAATTGTTTTATATGCTATTAACTGTCCGTCGCTTTGACTTACACCTTATTTTTATGAATAACTTCTGAAGCAACAGCTGCATTCATGAAGATACTTGTGTGAAACTTCTTGAGAAATATCAGGCAGAGCATAAAGCTTTACTATTCGAAGTCAACTCGCTTGAAACAAAACTTAATGCCGTTCAAAAGGATGAACAGGACGTTGAAGAATTTATCAAGAGGTTGAAAAGCTTTTAGACAAAGAGCTGAAAAATAAGCGGTATCTTTATGTGAAAGAAACCGCTTAAATACAAGAAAAATAAGAAATGAAATTGTGTGTCCTTATTGGGCGTTGAATACAGCAGATATATACACTCATATCGAATTTGAATCGAAGAAACGGCTAAAAAAACAATCTACTTGTGACCACAAGTAGATTGTTTTTGGTGCGAGAGAAGGGATTTGAACCCTCACAACCTTGCGGCCACTAGAACCTGAATCTAGCGCGTCTGCCAGTTCCGCCACCCTCGCATATTTTTATGACTAGATTATTTTACTAGATAAGTTGGAATATTTCAAGTGGTAAATAATATATTTTGAAAACTTTTTTGTGAAAAATGTCTATGAATTTAAAAAAAAGTATGTTAAGATTTAACCGTTATAAGTATAAAAGTTCCATTCTTAAGGGTCACATAATAGAGATAAAGAGAGAGAAAAATAGAGTATTTGGACAAAAAAATACAAATGGGGGAGGGTATAAATTTGAGGATTGTGAGCCTTGCAAATGACAGGGTTTTAAATCGCGTCACTGAAATATTTGAAAGATGTGCCGAACAGGTTGGAGTTGTCATTGTCAGTGTCGTGCTGTATGGATCGAGAGCAAGAGGAGATTATAGTTCACAGAGTGATTATGAGTTCTTGATTCTTATTGAAGAAAGTACAGAACTAGAAAAGTTTATCTTATTAAATGACACATTAAAGTATGAGCTTTTGAAACAAAAATGTATGAATGTAAAAACACTGTTGTACACTCCGGAAATATTTGAGGAAATACTTTATAAGGATACGCTGGTGGGTACTTTTCTGTATATGATTTGTAGGGATAATATACCCTTGTTTGATAGAAAAGGAACGTTTATGTATATTAGAGAACGTTTAGCAAATAGCAATAACAATAGAAAAAGTGAGGAAGTATTTTTAGAGCAGTGCATTGATTTTTCAAAGCAGATGGGCTCTGAAAAGTGGGAACGCAAATGGGACAGAACCCTGTTGCAGTTTAGGTACCAAAAGAAAAGAAAAAGTGCATATTGATAAGCTTATGGTATAGAAATTCTATTTATAGGCTATATTCATTATAAAGATTTTTTATGTCGCAGCGGTTAATTTGCTTTTATTGCGGTTAATGCTGCGATATAATTATTAAGAATTAAATAACTTAGAATTTGATTTTAGAAATTTACGGTATAAATGTGAAAAATCGAATGGGGCTAAAAGCATCCGGGATTTATTAAAAAAATTATAATGCCTTATAATTTTTTTTTGCCATATAATAATACAGAAGATAAAATTAGGAGGAAACTGTTTTGAATAGGAAGTTGGTTGAATTTAAGGAGAACATTAAAGGTAAGAAGGTTGCGGTTCTTGGTATTGGAATCAGCCATACACCCTTAATTAAGTATTTATCGGGGTTGGGTGTAGATATTACTGCATTTGATAAAGCAGATGAGAGTAAGATGACTGGTGTATTTGATGAATTTAAAGGGTTGGATATAAAGTATAGTCTTGGTGAAGATTATTTAAAGAATTTAAAAGGGTTTGATGTAGTTTTTAAGACTCCCGGGATGAGATTTGACTTGCCTGAAATTGTGGAAGCAAGAAATGGTGGGGCACAAATAACATCAGAAATGGAAGTCTTTTTTGAAGTATGTCCGGCGCAAATTTTTGCAGTTACCGGAAGTGACGGTAAGACAACAACTACAACTCTAATATACAACATGCTAACGGCGCAGGGATATAACTGCTGGCTTGGCGGCAATATAGGGACTCCTTTGCTTAGTAAGATCGATGAGATCAAGGAAACAGACAAGGTGGTTTTAGAGCTCAGCAGTTTCCAACTTCATACGATGACTTTAAGTCCGAATGTTGCTGTCGTTACTAATCTTGCTCCAAATCATCTTGATATGCATAAATCTATGGATGAGTATATTGAAGCAAAGAAAAATATATTCTTGCACCAATCAAAGAGTGACAAAGTTATTTTGAACTTTGACAATGATATAACACGGGAGTTTTCAAAAGACGTAAAGGGCAATGTTGTATATTTCAGCAGAGTAAACAAGATTGATTCTGGAGCAAAAATGGATGGAGAAATGCTCGTATATAGTGACGGGAAAGACATCAGAGAAATCGTAAATTCTGGAGATATTGTTATCCCAGGAGTACATAATATTGAAAATTATCTTGCGGCTATAGCGGCTGTAATAGATTATGTTGAGATTGACACAATAAAGAGAGTGGCTACAACTTTCAAAGGGGTAGAGCACAGAATAGAGCTCGTTAGGGAGTTGGATGGGATCAAGTTTTATAATGATTCTATTGCCAGCAGTCCTTCAAGAACTATAGCGGGCTTAAATTCCTTTAAGCAGAAGGTTATACTTATAGCAGGCGGTTATGATAAGAAGATACCTTATGATGTTATGGGTGAAGTGCTTGTAAATAAAGTGAAGTGCCTTGTACTTGTGGGTCAGACTGCTCCTAAGATAGAGAAGGCTTTATTGGACGAAGTCCAAAGAACAGGCAATGGAAAGGATATAAATGTAATTAAGTGCAGTACATTAAAAGAAGCTGTTCAAAAGGCATATGAATTCGCAAAATCAGGGGACATAATCACTATGTCACCAGCCAGTGCAAGTTTTGATATGTTTAAAAACTTTGAAGAAAGAGGAAAGCAGTTTAAGGAATTTGTAAACTCAATGTAAAAGATATGATAGATGAAAACAGCTAGATAACTGCGAGTCCAAGCATTTATCTAGCTGTTTATGTTATTTATAACATATTAGCAATATAAAAAATTATTTTTCACTCCATACAACTTTTCCTGTTGGATCAAAGTATATATTTTTTTCGTCAAGTTTTGCTCTGGCAAGACCATTTTCATAATATTGCATTTCATCATATTTTGGCGCAATTATTGTTTTACCTGTCTTATCAATAAGACCGTGTTTAACAGTATTAATATCAATTTCCAGATATATGGCGGCAAAGCCATCTTTACTAAAGCTACTTATGGAAGTGTAAGTAGGAGGAAGAATTTCTTTACCTGTCTTATCTATAAACCCTTCGGCTGTTAGTCCCAAATAACTATTATCTAATTTACAGTATGAAGCAAAACCGTTAACAAAATCACTAACTAGAGGATATTGAGGCTTAATTACTTCCTTTCCTGATGAATCAATAAAACCGCATTTTTCAGATTTAATTGAATGGTCATTTTTATCAGTGTCTACCGTTACTTTTGCCATACCATCGGAAAAATTACCTACACTATCGTATTTTGGTTCTATAATTCTGCCAGTAGTATCAATAAAACCATATAATGAAGTATCATCTGATGGGTTGGTATTTTTAATTTGTGCAAATCCATTTCTAAAATCAAGAATATCATTTATTGTTGTAAAATAATCAACTTTCTTAACTATATTTCCTGACTTGTTTATAAAACCAACTTGTCCATTAACATTATCTTTGTCAGGTATAAGGACTGGAAACAAGCCATCATGAAATTCATCGAAAAGCGGGACTAAACCTAATTTATCAAAGTCAATAAGGGTTTTATTTTGTTGATCAACGATCAGTTTAGTGTAAGTATAATCTTCATTTACAAGTGATAAAAAAACAACGCATTCAGAGAAGTAGCTTAGCCTATCAGAAATACAAAAGATTGGAATGATTTCATTTCCAGATCTGTTAATATAGGCTTTGTAAGATGAATCAGTGTAAACTCCAGCCATTCCTTCGCTAAAATCTGTTGCTGCACTATAGATCGGAGTTATAACTTTATGGCTGTAAACATTATAATATCCCCATTTCTTTTTTAATTTAAGCCTATAAAAGTGTTCTGTAGATTCTTCAATACTATCGTAAGCCAGGTCTAAAACTACTTTTCCGGTCTTATCTATAAGACCCCAACGTTCACCCAGGTCATCTTTCATAAGTACAGCACCAACTCCATATTTAAATAGCTTGGCATCGCTATATGTAGGTTCAACAACTATCTTACCTGACTTATCTATGTATCCCCATTTTCCATTTTCTCTGATTGGGTAGAGAACTGTCTCGTCTGTAGCAAAAGAAATGTTCATAACTTTAGTTGATGAGTCCCAGTTTACAATTGCTCCAAAGCTTTCTGCAACGAACCTTGCTGGTGCAAATGTCCTGTTGCTTACCATTTTTACCGGTACATCTAGAGTTACAGGCTTACCGTCAATTTGAGCATTCTTGTTGTTTAGTTTCAACATTACTTTCTTGCCATCTTTTTCACCAATAGCTGTTTGAGTTTTTGAATCCCAAGTAACCGTGGCACCTAGTTCCTCGAATATAGCCCTTATTGGAAGAAGAGTCCTTCCATTATCAATTATTGGTGGTTGGTCAAATGAGAGAACATCCCCATTTAATTTTACAATGATACTATTATTTGCTGCTTGTAATGATAAAGTAGGCAAAAACATAAGTACCATTATAAAAGTAAATAAAAACTTTTTCATATTTACTCCTCCTTTGTTAATATGTAGGTGCATATATGTGTCTTTGTTAAAACCTGTAAAATATAATTTATTTTATCATTAATATATATATTTTGCTAATGTTTTGGGTAATTCTGATAATTTAATCAACTGGATTGATAAAATTAAAAGAGCTAGGCAGATGAAAACAGCTAGATAACTGCGAGTCCAAGCATTTATCTAGCTGTTTATGTTATTTATAATCTGTGTATGTTGTATGTTTTTCGGGATTTTAGTACTTACTTAAATACTATCATCAATATAAAAAATTATTTTTCACTCCATATAACTTTTCCTGTCGTATCAAAGTATATATATTTTTCGTCAAGTTTTGCTCTGGCAAGACCGTTTTCATAATATTGCATTTCATCATATTTGGGCTCAACTATTATTTTACCTGTCTTATCAATAAGACCATACTCATTAGTAATGATATCGGGTCTCAAAAGTACGACGGCAAAGCCATCTTTACTAAAGCTCTCTATTGAAGCGTAAGTAGGCGGAAGAATTTCTTTACCTGTCTTATCTATAAACCCTTCAGCTGTTTGTCCCCATAAACCACTAGTGAATTTGCGGTATGAAGCAAAACCGTTCACAAAATCACTAACTTCAGCATATTGAGGTTCAATTACTCCCTTTCCTGATGAATCTATAAAACCCCATTTATTAGAACTAACAGAATAATCTGTCTTATCTGCGTCTATCATTACCATTGCCATGCCATCGGAAAAACTGCGTACTTCATCGTATTTTGGTTCTAATACTCTGCCAGTAGTATCAATAAAACCATATAATGTAGTATAATCTGATGGGTTGGTATTTTCAATCTCCGCAAATCCATTTTTATAATCAAGATGACCATTTATTGTTGTAAAATAATCAACTTTCTTAACTATATTTCCTGATTTGTTTATAAAACCAACTTGTCCATTAACTTTATCCTTATCCGGTATCAGGACTGGAAATAAGCCATCATGAAATTCATCGGAAAGGGGGACTAAACCTAATTTATCAAAGTCAATAAGGGTTTTATTTTGTTGATCAACGATCAGTTTAGTGTAAGTATAATAATGTTCCTTTTCAACTTCTAAATAAACAACGCCTTCAGAAAAGTTACTGAGACTACGTGATGTGTAGAAAATTGGAATGATTTCATTTCCTGATCTATTAATATAGCCTTTGTTAGATGAACTAGAGTATACTGCAGCCATTCCTTCGCAAAAATCCATTACTAAGCTATAGATCGGAGTTATAACTTTATGGCTATAAACATTATAAAACCCCCAGTTGGTTTTTAATTTAAGCTTATAAAAGTGTTCTGTAGATACTTCAATGCTATCGTAAGCTAGGTCTAAAACTACCTTTCCGGTCTTATCTATAAGACCCCAACGTTCACCCAGGTCATCTTTCATAAGTACGGCACCAACTCCATATTTAAATAGCTTGGCATCGCTATATGTAGGTTCAACAACTATCTTACCTGACTTATCTATGTATCCCCATTTTCCATTTTCTCTGATTGGGTAGAGAACTGTCTCGTCTGTAGCAAAAGAAATGTTCATAACTTTAGTTGATGAGTCCCAGTTTACAATTGCTCCAAAGCTTTCTGCAACGAACCTTGCTGGTGCAAATGTCCTGTTGCTTATCATTTTTACTGGTACATCAAGAGTTACAGGCTTACCGTCAATTTGAGCATTCTTGTCGTTTAGTTTCAAGATTACTTTCTTGCCATCTTTTTCACCAATAGCTGTTTGAGTTTTTGAATCCCAAGTAACCGTGGCACCTAGTTCCTCAAATATAGCCCTTATTGGAAGAAGAGTCCTTCCGCTATCAATTATTGGTGGTTGGTCAAATGAGAGAACATCACCATTTAATTTTACAATGATACTATTATTTGCTGCTTGTAATGATAAAGTAGGCAAAAACATAAGTATCATTATAAAAGTAAATAAAAACTTTTTCATAGTTACTCGTTCTCCTATTAATAAAAAATTATTTCTCTACAACTATAGTAAACCCTGTAAGGGTGTAAGTTAAGAATATGATATAAAAATATTACAAGGTTGTGGCTATTTCAATTATATAGTAAGTTAACTAACTAAGTTAAGATAAATGCGGCTCAGGGGCGCGAAATGTAAATTATTTACGGTTAGGGAAAGTTGATTTTCCTTTTTATATCTTCTCTTGATCAGCTTGCTAAAATTGCAGATGAATTGAAATCAGCAGGTGTAAAAAATTGCTTCCATGTATTGTATAGGAATCTTTTCAAGCTGTTTCTTAAAAAGCAAATTCGATGACAATTGCTTGATGCCCAACTCAGGGGATAAAGTTATTTTTGAAGATTAACTAAGATTAACTTCCTTAGAATTGACAAAGTAGAAAATTAGATGTAATATTATTGTGTGCATATGCACATAATAATATTGAGGTGAGACGATGAATAGTATAAGCGAAACTAAATATTTAAAAAGCACAGCAGCCTGGTTGAGTTCGCAGTTGGAAGCAGTAAATAAGAGGTTATCTGATTTGAATTCTCAATCATAGATTTTTCTTTTGCCTAAACTTCAATAAAATTATTGAAATATATTAAAAAGATATATATAATTTTTAGGGATGTATGGTATATAATATTATTGAGGTGGTGGTCAAAATTGTACACAGAAAAGGTTTTAGATCATTTTATGAGTCCAAGAAATACAGGAAGCATGCCGGATGCTGATGCGGAAGGTAAAATGGGTGATCCAAAATGCGGAGATTCATTGAATATTTACATTAAAGTAAATAATGATGTTATTGAAGATATCAGCTTTCTCGCTTTTGGGTGTGCTGCTTCTATAGCAACCAGCAGTATGACGACAGAGCTTGTTAAGGGAAAAACACTCGAGGAAGCTTTGAAAATTACTGAGCAGGATGTGATTGATGCTCTGGATGGATTGCCTGAGGAGAAAAAGCACTGTTCAAACTTGGGAGTAAGTGCATTGAAAAAGGCTATTCAGAATTATATGCAGAAACTCGATGTATAGAAAATTTCAAAATTGACAAACAGGTTTCCTCAAAATATACTTAGAGGAGGCGGTTATGTAGTTTATAGCCAAGATAATCTGGATGGTGAAATACATGTTTGATGAAGACAAAGGATTGTATACTATAGGCACAATTGCGGAATTAATTGGAGAGCATCCTGAGACGCTAAGGGTTTGGGAGAGGAACGATCTTTTACGCCCTAACAGGGAGGGATATCAAAGAAAATATTCCAATAATGACGTGAAAAGGCTTAAGTTTATAAAGCACCTTATGCATGAAAAAGGTCTGAATATTGCCGGGGTAAAGCATTTAACCTCAATGTATTCCTGCTGGTATAAACGTAACTGCAAGGGTGGGGCAACACAGAACAGCCCTGTTCCTGTAAATGAATCGAAGCCTTGCTGGAAGCTTGAGGGAACCTTTTGCCTTGTTGCAAGTGATAAGGCTGAAATGTGCAGTACGTGTGATATGGTTAAAAAGTGCACAGGCTGTACAGGATGCAAATAACAAAATCTCAGAATGAAAAATTAAGGTAGATTTTGTTGAAATGTCGTTAACGGAAATTGATAAATCAAGGAAGAACAATAATTTCCTAGACATTATAAAAAAATAATATAAACTTCAATAAATTTATTGAATTAAATTCAAATAATACAATTAGGAGATGACGACATGAGTGAGTGTAGTTGCGATTGCACCAGCACAGATTGTGCAAGTGAAGGATGTTCTTCAAATGGATGTGGAAGTAAGCCTGGACGCATGGCGAGCAGTGAAGCGAAGCGGAACGACCAGCAACAAGACTTCCTTGAGAAAACCCATGAACTTAACCGAATTAAAAAGGTAATCGGTGTAGTCAGTGGAAAAGGCGGTGTAGGTAAGTCTCTAGTAACATCAACTTTAGCGGTGTTGATGAGAAGAAAGGGGTACAAGGTAGGCATCCTTGATGCGGATATTACTGGTCCATCCATACCTAAAATGTTTGGTATTACTAAAAAAGCCGAGGGAAGTGAGCTAGGGATTTATCCTGAAAAAACTCATAACAATATAAATGTAATGTCAGTAAACCTACTGCTTGAAAAGGATGATTCTCCAGTAATTTGGAGAGGACCTATAATTTCGGGTACAGTAAAACAATTCTGGACGGATGTGATATGGGGAGATGTCGATTATCTTTTTCTCGATATGCCTCCGGGAACCGGAGATGTACCTTTAACAGTATTTCAGTCCATACCCTTGAACGGTATAGTTATTGTCACATCGCCTCAGGATTTGGTTTCATTAATAGTCAGGAAGGCATATAACATGGCTAAATCTATGAATATACCTGTACTGGGTATTGTAGAAAACATGAGCTGGATCAGGTGCCCTGACTGCGGTAAAGACATCCAGTTATTCGGAAAAAGCAAAATAGAGGAAATAGCTTCCAAGCTGGGTGTGCCTGTACTTGGAAAGATGCCTATCGATCCATCAGTAGCCGAACTTTGCGATAAGGGAGACATTGAAAAGTTAAACCATTCTTATCTTGATAGTGCTGTTGAGTATATAGAAAATGGCACTATGGATAAATGCCCAATTAAAAAGAAATGGAGTGATCAATAATGAAAATTGCAGTCCCATCTGAGGGAAACACAATAGAGAGCAGTGTATGTCAGTCTTTTGGACGTACTTACTACTTTGTAGTTGCTGATTCTGAAACACATGAGTATAAAGTAATTGATAATCAGGCGGTCAGTAGCCAGGGAGGAGCAGGAATAAAGGCTGCTCAAGCTGTAGTGGACAGTGGTGCGGATGCGGTGGTAACCTTCCATTGCGGTCAGAATGCAGCTGATGTGCTGAAGGCTGCAGATATTAAAATAATGAAGGCAGTTCCCGGTACAGTCTCAGAAATGATTCAAAAATACAAGGCAGGGGAGCTTGCTGAGCTGACTGAGATACATCCGGGGTACCACCAGCATGGAGGCTAACTCATGCAGATAGCTGTTTTAAGCGGAAAGGGCGGCACCGGAAAAACCTTCGTATCGGTAAATATGGCTTATGCCAAAGGTAAATCTGTCTATGTTGATTGTGATGTGGAGGAACCAAATGGCAGATTGTTTTTAAAGCCGCAGGTTAAGCTGCTGGAGAAAGTCAATGCAATGGTTCCGTCTGTTGATGCAAACAAGTGCACAGGATGCCGGAAATGTGTGGAGTTGTGCAAATTTAACGCTTTAGCCTATATAAAAAATAAGCTGCTGGTATTTCAAGAATTGTGCCATGCATGCAAGGGTTGTGTGATGCTGTGTCCACAGAAAGCTCTTTCAGAATCCGGCAGGCACATAGGGCAAATTGAACATGGAGTATCGGGAGAGATCGAGGTTATTACTGGAGTTTTAAATACAGGTGAGGCTACAGGAGTGCCAATTATTCGAAAGCTTTTATCCAGGCTGCATGGGCGAGCAGTCGATGAAGTCAACGACCAGCTAGGATGCTTAGGCGAGCAGTTGACAAAGTCAACGACCAGCCCGGAGCTACCGAAAAATAGTACTGTGATTGTAGACTGTCCGCCTGGAAGTGCCTGCAGCGTTATGGAAAGCATCAAGGATTCCGATTTTTGCCTGATGGTGGCTGAACCAACGGTGTTTGGAATTCATAACCTTGATATGGTGTACAGGCTAGTGAAGCTGTTTGATAAGCCTCATGCACTTGTTGTTAACAAAGACATGGCTGGTCATTCCGCTACGCTTCATTGCTCGCCATGCAACCCTGGTGATAGAAGCTTAATTGAAAAGTATTGCTGTGACAACGATATCAGGATTATAGCTTCTATTCCGTATGATCCCGTGCTTGCATTGGCTAATTCAAAAGGGCTTGTTGCAGCACAAGAATATGAGAAATACCTTGGCTTTTTCAAGGAAATACTTGATACCATTGAGCAGGAGGTGTGCCATGAAGCAGCTTGTAATACTGAGCGGTAAAGGCGGGACTGGAAAAACAACAGTTGCGGCATCCTTTATAGCTCTTGCACAAAACAAGGTATATGCAGACTGTGATGTGGATGCACCAAACCTCCAGCTTGTATATGCTGCAGGTACCGGTTCTGAAACTGAAGATTTTTATGGGTATCAGAAGGCTGTAAAATATGACGATTACTGTATACGTTGTGGAAAGTGCGAGGAGTTATGCCAGTTTGGGGCCATAAAGGATGGAAAAGTAAATCCATATGAGTGTGAAGGCTGCGGTGTTTGTGAGGCTTTCTGTCCTTCTACAAATGAGCATGGAAAGAAGGCAATCCGGCTCGAAAACAACGTATCGGGAAAGACAATGGTGTATAGAAATGAAGTCGAGGTTTTCTCAACAGCAGAACTTAAAATGGGAAACGGTGCTTCTGGAAAGTTGGTCACACAAGTTAGGAAGAACCTCTATAATTCCATGAACGGACAGAAGTTTGTCATAATAGACGGGTCTCCAGGTATCGGTTGTCCAGTAATTGCTTCCGTTACAGGAGTTGATATGGTTCTTGTGGTAACTGAGCCTACATTGTCAGGTATGCATGATATGGAGAGGATTGTGGAGACGGCAAATAAATTTGGTGCTGCTTGTGTTGTATGTATTAACAAGTTTGATGTAAACCTTGTAAATACGCAAAAGATTGAAGAATACTGTGCACTGAGAAATATTCCGGTGGCTGGCAGGATACCTTTCGATCCACAGGTGGTTGAAGCAGTCAATACGGGAAGACCAGTAGTATTAATTGATAATAGCCCTGCCAAGGATTCGATTTTGGAAATATGGAAAGCTGTATCATCAATACTGCTGAAGGATAATTGAAAGGGTGGTTAGATTTGCAGTCAGAGACACAATTTATTGCAAGGTATGCCGAAACAGATCAGATGGGTATAGTACACCACTCAAATTACCCTATATGGTTTGAGGCAGGGAGAACTGATTTTCTAAAGAAGTCAGGAATGGCAAATTCAAAGATTGAGGAATTGGGTATACTGCTTCCACTTTCGCATATAGATTGCAACTTTAAAAGTCCAGCAAGATATGAGGACGAAATAGTTGTAAAAACAACAATCAGGAAGATGACCTGTGCAAGGATAGAATTTGAGTATGAGATTGTCAAAGATAAGGACGGAACCCTCATTGCAATTGGGAGTACATCGCATGCATGGACTGATAAATCTCTTAAACCTCTGAATATTGAAAAAAAGCTGCCAGAGTTGTGGTGTATTCTGAAAAAAGCCATGGGTTAAACTAATGCTTGGAGAAAATAATAAATAAAAAAACGAGAGGAGTTTTATAATTATGAAAATTGCAGTTGCAAGTGAAGGAAGAATAGTAGCACAGCATTTTGGACACTGTGAAGGGTTTAACGTATTTACAGTACAGGAGGGTAAGGCTACAGGCAGCAAATTTGTTCAAAACCCCGGGCACAAGCCAGGTTTTTTGCCGAATTATCTTAATGAAATGGGTGTTAATGTTATTATTTCCGGCGGTATGGGTGGAGGAGCTATAGAAATATTTAATGAAAAGGGTATACAGGTAGTTACCGGAGCAACAGGAGATGTTGAGGAGACAGTAAATAGATTCCTTGCAGGAAATCTGGAATCAACCGGCAGTGTATGCCAAGAACATCAGCATAGTGACAGCTGCGGAGGGCATAGCTGATAATTTTATGTGAAAAATAGAATTTGTATATATTTGGTTGTTTACTCATAATATTTAAACTTAGCTTAAGCAGGACAAGTGCCTGCTATTTTTCTATTTGAAGATAATAAAAACTTTGTAAAGAAGGTTTTCAGAATAGTGTAATTAACATTTGAAGTTGTAGAGGAGAAATTGGAATGGTACATATATATTCCATGAACGTTGTAAAGAAAATAAATTGAAATGAAATGGTGGTGGAGTATTTTGAAGGATAATCCTGAATATGCAGTTAAATTGTTTAATGATGGTTATAATTGCTCACAGGCGGTTATAGGAGCATATTGTGAAGAACTAGGCATGGACAGGGAAATGGCACTAAAACTAGCATCTTCATTTGGTGGAGGAATGGGAAGGCTCAGGGAGGTTTGTGGTGCTGTTTCTGCAATATTCATGGTTGCCGGGCTTAAATATGGGTATACTGACCCAAAGGATAAGGTAATAAAGCAAAAGCATTATGAGTTGGTTCAGTTGCTTTCTCAAAGATTTAAAGAAAAAAACGGCTCCATTATATGCAGGGAGCTCCTAGGTTTAGAGATTAAACATGACTCTCCTGTACCAGATGCAAGAACAAAAGAATATTATAAGAAGCGTCCTTGTGTAGAGCTTGTAAAATGTGCAGCTGAAATAGTGGATGAAGTATTGAAGGAAAAGGAGGTTGGCTCATGCTAAAGGCAGAAAAGATAGAGGATTTATCAAAGGAAGAATTGCTGGAACTCAATAAAATATATGCAAAAAACTGAACAGAAACTATAAGCTGTTATCCGGATATATCGGATCCTGAATATAATTGTATATGGAAGTTTACTTTAAAAACGTGAAGCTTTGAAATTTAAATGGAGGTTAGAAATGTCTGTAAATACTGCGAAAAATCATTACCTTGGCAAAGAGGGATATACAAGAATGAATTGTGCACAATCGGTGATTAGTGCGTTTAAAGAAAAATATAATTTGAGTACTGAAGCCATTGAAGCTTTCAGAAATTTTGGTACCGGCAGAGCCCCAGAAGGATTATGTGGTGCTTTATATGCAGCAAAGTATATTTTTGAAAAATATGCTGCTGTAGAAAAAAGTATTGAGTTGGAAAAATATTTTTTCGATCAAGCAGGCGCAGTAAAATGCGATGAGATTAGAATGCGCAAAAAATTATCCTGCCTTGGTTGCGTTGAAAAATGTGCAGAGTTTTTAGAGAGAGGATAATTTAAAATCCATCTTATTTTTTGGATAAAAGAACTGCTTGTAACAGCTGCAATGCATCTTGTAAGGTATCAATATTCTAATGCTACCTAGTAAAGATTGACACATAGTTGGAAATATGCTAGAATATTTGAAAATGGTTATCATTATCATATTGGAGGCCTTGAATGAGTACAAGAAGTTGCTACAAAACTAAACAGAAGGATTTGATTTTAGCTTACCTTGCAGGTAAGAAAAATCAATATGTTTCAGTTGATATGATCGCAGAATGCCTCAAAGGGAAAGTTGGAATAACAACAATATACCGCTACCTGGATAAGCTTATTAAAGAAGGTGTCGTTCTCAAGCGCACTTTATCTGATAGTAAGAATGCTTACTATCAGTACTTAGAACCGTCAGAAAATAGTTTAAATCAATATAATCTTTTATGTGTTGAATGTGGACAGATACTTCATTTGGGGTGTAATTATCTTGATGAGTTGTCAATATACGTACAGAAAGAGCTTAGTTTTAAAATAGATAATCATAAGACTATATTTAATGGGTACTGTGAAAATTGTATTGATGAAAAACAATAATTACTTAAATGGTTAAATGATTGGCAAGGAGGAAGTAACTGCAATGTGTAATAAATACTTTAATACTAGACGAATTGTAGTGTTACTTATTTTAATTTGCATTATTTCTACCTTCTTATTGCTCATCGGTTTCTCAATATCCCATGCTGATCATAATTGCACTGAAAACAGTTGCCCGATATGTGCTCAAATTAACACATGTCTAGATTTTTTAAACAATCTAGTAAGTATTTTTTGTTTAACATACCTATTTTTTATTTTTATCAGT
>NZ_JH556653.1:101070-225210 GCF_000179595.2 Acetivibrio cellulolyticus CD2
TTTGCTGTAAAGGATGTAAGCTTTGAATTAATGCAGGGAGACTATCTTTATATTGTTGGAGAAAACGGCTCGGGCAAAAGTACTTTAATGAAAGGCATTCTAGGTCTATTGAAACCTGCCAATGGTCAGATTATATTTAACGGATTAAAACAAAAGGAAATAGGCTATCTTCCTCAACAAACAGTTATTCAAAAAGATTTTCCGGCAAGTGTATATGAGGTAGTACTTTCAGGTTGTTTAAATCGGCATGGATTTATGCCGTTTTATTCAAAAAAAGATAGAGAAAATGCTAAAAATAATATAAAACATCTTGGGATTGAAGCATTTAAAAAGAAGTCTTACCGTGATTTATCTGGCGGGCAACAACAGCGCGTGCTTTTAGCACGTGCTCTGTGCGCTACCGATAAGCTATTAATGCTGGATGAACCGGTTTCAGGTCTTGATCCCGTAGTGACTTCTGAAATGTATTCCTTGCTTTATGAGCTAAATTATAAACATGGTATAACAATAATTATGATATCCCATGATATAAAGAGTGCTGTTCAATATGGAAATAAGATTTTACATATGCAAACATCATCTTTGTTTTTTGGCTCCACAACAGAATATATGAATACAGATATAGGTATTAGAATGATGGGGGCTTAAAAAATGATTAATTTATTGCAGGAGCTTTTTTCTTATTCCTTTATTATAAGAGCATTAGTGGTAGGTATACTCGTTTCTTTATGTGCATACTTGCTTGGAGTGAGTCTTGTTTTAAAGCGTTATTCTATGATTGGTGATGGACTCTCCCATGTTGGCTTTGGAACTTTGGCAATTGCAATGTCATTAAATCTTGCACCTCTGCAGGTTTCAATACCTGTGGTCCTTTTGGCGGCATTTTTATTGCTTAGGTTAAGCGAAAACAGTAAAATTAAAGGCGATGCCGCTATAGCACTTATTTCAAGCAGTTCTCTTGCAATAGGTGTTATTACAATAGGATTAACCACAGGAATGAACGCTGATGTATGTAACTATATGTTCGGAAGTATACTTACAATGAGTAAAGGAGATCTTTACCTTAGCGTAACTGTATCAGTTGTAGTACTGATTTTATATGTACTTTTCTATAATAAAATATTTGCAGTTACATTTGATGAAAGCTTTGCAAAAGCCACTGGCACAAAAACAGGTTTATATAACATGCTTATTGCATTTCTTACTGCATTGATAATTGTAGTAGGAATGAGAATGATGGGAGCATTACTTATATCCAGCCTTATTATTTTCCCTTCTTTAACATCTATGAGGGTATTTAAAAGTTTTAAGAGCGTTGTAATCAGTTCAACTATACTATCGGTTACTTGTTTCTTTATTGGTTTAGTCGCTTCTTTTCAGTTTTCAACTCCTGCAGGTGCAAGCGTTGTAGTAGTAAACCTCGGAGCATTCTGTATGTTTTTCATTGCTGGACTGGTTCAAAAAAAGTTTAATATAAATGGAGGTTAATAATGAAAAAAATATTTATTTTTACGTTATTTATTTTAATTATATTTCTTGCCGGATGTAACAAGAAACCATTGTTAAGTGAACCTAGTACAACATCTATAGCCGAAGAGCAGACAGATAAATCAGCAGTGGTTTCAACACCGGAAGATCAAACAAATAGCAGTGGAAATGTGGTTAAAATAAGTGAAAGGTTCTTTATTCAACAGTGCAATGATATATATACCAATCTCAATGATTATAAAGGTAAGACCATTCAGTTAGAGGGCATGTATGATTCATATACTGACGAGGAAACAGGTAAAACACGTCATGCGGTGATTCGAAAAAGTCCTGGCTGCTGTGGAAATGATGGCGTTGTGGGATTTGAATTTTCCTATGACGGGCAAATGCCTAAGCTCAATGAATGGATTAAGGTAACTGGAACATTGGAGGTTGAAGAATCCGAAGACATCATATTACACCTTTCAAAACTTGAAGTTTTAGAAATACGCGGCAAAGAATTTGTGACAAATTAACTTAGAACAAAAAGGAACAAGTGGTACATACGTATATAAAGCTCTCTTAGGCAAGGAGCTATATGCTGAGATGGCTAAAGCATATGGCGTATTTGAGAAATTATCTTTGCAATAATATAGGAATAAATTAAGTGATGGAGGCAAATAAAGTGCGATTTCTAATAACGGGTGGTTCGGGATTTTTGGGGATAAACCTTACAAGATTCCTTGTAAATAAGGGATATGATGTGACAGTATATGACATCGCAGAATTTAATTACCCTGATATGATGGGTATTGTTAAAAGTGTAAAAGGTGATGTTAGAGACAGAGAAACTCTAAAAAATGCAATTAAAGATGTTGATATAGTTATACATGGAGCGGCTGCACTGCCTCTTTATTCGAAAGAAGATATTTATTCAACAAGTATAGAGGGGACAAAAAATGTACTGTCACTTTCAATGGAAAAAGGGATAGAACGTGTAATTTATATCTCTTCCACTGCTGTGTATGGCATTCCTGATCATCATCCACTGATAGAAACAGATAGACTAACGGGAGTTGGTCCTTATGGAGAAGCAAAAATAAAAGCTGAAGAGATATGCAATGAGTATAGAAAAAAAAGAATGGTAATTCCTATAATAAGACCTAAATCATTCATTGGTCCGGAACGACTCGGAGTTTTTGCACTTCTCTATGATTGGGCAAGCAGTGGTAAGAATTTTCCGATGATTGGTAATGGTAAAAATAGATATCAGCTTCTTGATGTTGAAGATTTGTGTGAGGCAATATATCTTTCGGCAATTGTAGACAAAGTGCTATGTAATGATACGTTTAATATCGGTGCCAAAGATTTTACAACAATGAGGGAGGATTATCAGGCAGTACTTGATGAAGCAGGTTTTGGTAAAAGAATAATAGGCTTTCCTGCAAAGCTGGTTGTTGTGGCACTAAAAATTTTAGAAGCAATGAAGCTTTCTCCTTTATATGAGTGGGTGTATGAGACTGCGGGAAAGGATTCTTTTGTAAGTATTGAAAAGGCACAGAAAATTTTAGGGTTTAATCCGAAGTATTCAAATAAAGATGCGTTGCTTAGAAACTATAAATGGTATCGTGAAAATAAAGATAAATTTGAAGATAAGTCCGGAGTTACACACAGAGTTCCATGGAGTCAAGGAATATTACGTTTGGCAAAAATATTTTTCTAAGCAAGGTGATTTCCAAAAAATAACTGGTCAATTGCCATTTCAAAAAATTTGATGTGACGGGCTTTGTGACCCATACCTAAAAAAAGGTGTTGTTTTATGAAAAACTCAAAAACAGTAATAGTTACAGGTGCAGCCAAGGGGATTGGTAAAGAAACTGCTGATTTATTTGCACGGAACGGATATAACGTGCTGATAAACTATAACAACTCAAAATGCCAGGCTTATGAGTTTTGTCACAGCTTGATAAAGCAAGGCTTAAGTGCTGATGTTTTTAAAGCTAATGTAGCTATCCGTTCAGAGGTAGATAAGATGGCAGACTATTGTATTCAAAAATTCGATAGTATTGACGTGCTTGTTAACAATGCAGGCATTTCAAAAATAACAGTATTTGGGGATATCTATGAAACTGAATGGGATGAGGTTATATCAGTAAATCTCAAAGGAGTATTTAATTGTTGCCAGTCTGTACTTCGGTATATGCTGAAAAATAAAAAAGGCAGGATAATTAATGTATCATCAATATGGGGTATAACAGGTGCGTCTTGTGAAGTGCATTATTCAGCTTCGAAAGCTGGGGTTATAGGTCTTACAAAAGCACTTGCGAAGGAGCTTGGTCCATCAAACATACAAGTAAATTGCATAGCTCCGGGAATAATTGAAACTGATATGAATTCATGTATGTGCAATGAAGTGAGTAAAAACCTGAAAGAAAACACACCATTAATGAGATTTGGAACTGCATTAGAAATAGCTCATAGCATTTTATTTCTTTCATCCGAAGGAGCAGATTTTATTACAGGGCAGGTTATAAGCCCGAATGGAGGATTTATTATATAATTCTCTCGAAAAATTGTTCTAAATCTCTTTTCAAAACTATGGAAATAACATATAATAGTAAATGCAAATGCAAATCATTTGCAATTGTACAACTCTTACCATATAGACAATGAGTATTTCTTGTAAAAAATCTAAATGCAAATGATATGCATTTGGGATATTTTGAGTTGTACGAGGAGGAGCAATATGCAAAAAGCGAGAGGGTTTTTAGCAATAATTGTTTTAAGTGCATTTCTTTTATCGGTATCGGGTTGTGGAGTTCCAAGTGTAAAATCATCAACACGTGAAAATAGTAAGCTGAGGGTAATTACAACGCTTTTCCCACAATTTGATTTTGTGAGGGAAATAGGAAAAGATAAGGTAGATGTAAGTCTTTTACTGCCGCCAGGAGTAGAAGCACACTCCTTCGAACCGTCTCCGCAAGATATTGTCAGCATACAAAAATCAGGTGTTTTTGTTTATACTGGTGAGTTTATGGAACCTTGGGCACATAAGGTTATTGAAAACACAAAAAACAAAAACCTTATTGTTGTTGATTCAAGTAAAGGGATTGATCTGATGGATGAAGAGGAGCATGACCACGAGCATACAGAAGGAACTAACAAAGAAGCTGTTGAAACAGAACCTGAAGAGGAGGAGCACGACCATGGAGGCAAAGACCCTCATATATGGCTCGATCCGGTGTATGCCCAAAAGATGGTTGACAACATAGTTGAAGGTCTTTCAAAAGCTGATTCGAAAAATGAAAACTTTTATAAAGAGAATGGAGAAAGCTACAAAAAACAGCTGCAAGACCTTGATAAAAGCTTTACGGAAGCATTCAAAAAAACAAAATATAAAACTATCATGTATGGAGGACATTTTGCCTTCGGTTATTTTGCAAAAAGATATGGGCTTACTAATATTTCGCCATACAGTGGTTTTTCACCTGATGCAGAACCCAATCCGCAGAGGATTGCAGAACTTATAAAAAACATGAAGGAGTCAGGCTCAAAAGTAATATTTTATGAAGAATTGATTGAACCTAAGGTCGCAAAGGTCATATCTGATCAAACTGGTGCGACAATGCTTCTTTTGCACGGTGCTCACAATGTTTCAAAAGATGAGATAAATTCAGGAATTACTTATATAAAGATCATGCAGGATAACCTTATAAAATTGAAGCAGGGGCTGGGATATAATGAGTAGTATATTGAAGGTAGAAAAGCTTTCGATGAGGTATGGTAAAACAGAGGTCCTGACCGATATCAATTTTGATGTCGAGGAAGGAGATTACATTGGAGTAGTAGGACCAAATGGTTCTGGAAAAACAACGTTGATGAAAGGGCTTTTAGGCCTTTTGCCTCCTGGAAGCGGCAAAATAGAATATAATAAGAGTATTTTGGGGAGTAGCTTTCCAGGCTATCTTCCTCAGAAAACAGTCAGTAACGATAAATTATTTCCTGCAAAAGTAAAGGAGATTGTTTCGCTGGGCTTGCTGGCAAATAAAAGATATCCGAGATTCATATCTTCAGGAGATAATGAAAGAATAATGGCTGTATTGGAAAAGTTGAAAATATCGGAACTGAAAGACAGAAAAATAGGCAATTTGTCTGGTGGACAGCAGCAAAGGGTGCTTTTAGCAAGGGCATTAGTGAACAATCCCAAAATGCTGATTCTTGATGAACCGACAAGTGCACTTGACCCTCAAATCCGGGAAGAGTTATATGAAATTATAAGGACATTAAATGCCGAAGATAAAGTTACGGTACTGCTTGTTTCCCATGATGTCGGTTCCATTGGAAAATATACAAAGAAGATGCTGTATCTTGATAGGCGTATGGTATTCTTCGGAAGCTATGCTGAGTTTTGTAAATCAAAAGATATGACAGAGTATTTTGGTTTCTTTGCTCAACATCATTTTTGTTGGAGGCATGCAGATGGAAAATGTGATTTTATTGATAATTGAATCGTTTACTTATGATTTTATCCTCAAAGCATTGTTGGTAGGGTCGCTTATTTCAATATGCTGCTCATTTTTAGGAATATTTCTTGTACTTAAAAAGCACGCTATGATTGGAGACGGACTCGCACATGTAAGCTTTGCAACGGTAGCAATTGCACTGCTGCTTTCGGCATCTCCATTACTGGTTTCCATACCGTTGGTAATTCTTGCTTCTTTTCTAATATTAAAGCTCAATGAAAAAGCAGATCTTCATGGAGATGCAGCAATTGGTCTTGTATCTTCTTTTGCAGTGGCAGCAGGTGTACTCATTTCAAGTGTGGCAAACGGGTTTAATGTTGATTTGTTCAGTTATCTGTTTGGAAGTATACTTGTAATAGGTGATTTGGATGTAATTCTTTCAGTCATATTGTCAGTTGTAGTGATTATTGTAATAGTGATTTTCTATAATGATTTGTTTGCTGTTACATACGATGAAGAGTTTTCAAGGGTTATTGGCCTAAAGACACGCACAATGAACTATCTTATATCGGTCCTTACTTCAATTACAATTGTTCTTGGCATACGGGTTGTAGGAACAATGCTGATTTCAAGCATGATTATATTTCCTACAGTTACAGCCCTGCAACTGTCAAAAGGGTTTAAAAGCACCATACTTGTTTCATCGGTTGTATCTGTCACATGCGTAATATTAGGAGTAATCGTTTCATTTGTTTTTAATTTGCCGACCGGTGCGACTATAGTTGGGTTGAATGCTGTTTGCTTTGCTATTTTCTTTACAATTAAGAAATTGAGTCTTATATAGATGATATTATATAGAGATAACAAGTTGTCGTTTTTGTTTGCAAAGGATGATGAGAATGGGTCAGAGTAATAACAGGGAATTGTTTAATGATAAAGGAATAAAGTTTACAAATCAAAGGAATATAACCTTTAATGTATTACGGCAGGCGGATTTACCAATAACTGCAGAACAAGCATTTATGAAGGCTAAACAGGTTGATTCAACGATAAGTTTATCTACTGTATATAGGATTCTTGATATGTTTGTAAGCAAGGGACTGGTTCTCAAATCAAATATTTTGGATGATAATAAGGCTATGTTTGAACTTAACAGAATGGAACACAAGCATCATTTGATTTGTATAGGATGTAAGAAAATCATAGTGATTGACAACTGTCCGTTGGAGGTATATGAAAAGACTTTAGAACAAAAGACCAAGTATCAGATTACAGCCCATAAGCTGGAGATATTTGGCTTTTGCCAGTTGTGTCAGGAAAAAGGGGGAGAAATACAATGTTAAAAACAAGTATTAATATAATTTCCGGCTTTCTTGGAGCAGGGAAGACAACCCTGATAAAAAAGCTGTTATCTGAAGAACTGAAAAATGAGAAAGTTGCAATTATAGAGAATGAATTCGGTGAAATTGGTATAGATGGAAACATACTAAAGGAAACAGGTGTTTCGGTCAGGGAAATCAATTCGGGCTGTATTTGCTGTACCTTGGTGGGAGACTTCAGTAAGGCAATAAAGGATATTATTGAAAGCTATCACCCAGACAGAATTATCATTGAACCTTCAGGTGTCGGCAAGCTTTCCGATGTGGTCAAGGCTTGTGAAGCAAGGGAAATCAGTCATCTTGTCGAGGTGAAAATAAAACTGGCAGTTGTGGATGCTTCAAAGTATCAGATATATATCAGAAATTTCAACGAGTTTTATGAAAACCAGATAAAAAGTGCGAAAACAATAATTTTAAGTAGAACAGATGTCATAGATGCTCAAAAGCTTCAAAAGGTGATTAAAGAAATCCGTGAAATAAATCCAAATGCGGAAATTGTAACTACACCATGGCCTGAGATTCCAGCAGTAAAGCTTTTGGAGCTTGCAGAGCATGGGGATGAGGAGATAAGGAAGGTATTGGTAAGTATTTCAAAGTGCAGTGGAAATCATAATCAACATCATGACCAAAGCAAATGTGAATGTAATTCCCATGATGGGCACAGCAATTGTGGGTGCAAATCCCATGACGACCAACACAATCATAATGCGGATGATATATTCCAGGTGTTTGGAGAAGAAACGACGGAGATATTTTCTTTTACAAAGCTAAAAAACTGCATTGGTCAACTGGCAGATGAAGACAGATTCGGCAAGGTCCTCAGGGGAAAAGGCCTTATAAAGACTGATTCAGGTTGGAAAAAGTTTGACTATGTCCCCGAAGAGCAGACGTTTATAGATATAGAACCTGAATTTACAGGCAGATTGTGCATTATAGGAGCGGGTTTAAATAAAAATGCTATAAGCGATCTTTTTAATGAGGTAAAACTATGATGAGGGGTATTGATACAATCATTTTCACCGGCTTCCTTGGTGCCGGAAAAACAACAGCTATAAATGGGTTTCTTAAAAGTGAACTATGTAATAAAAAGAAGATATTGGTGGTTCTTTGTGAGCAAGGGGAACAAGAAATCATAAATTCGGAGCAGTTGAAGGTTGAACTTTCAATAGAAGAAATAAAAAAGGATGCTGAATTAAATGACTCTGTGTTGAAAGAAATGATCTCAAAGCATAAACCAGATCTTATTATCATAGAACTTAACGGTATGAAGAATCCTAAGCATGAACTGGATGAACTGGAAAACAGTGAAATTCATATTGCAAGGATTGTGAATGTAGTTGATGCAAAAATGTATGAATTTTTTGCAGGTCTCTCAAGCAATATAACAAACGAGCAGATTGCTTGCAGCGATATAAACCTTATAAACTTTATTGATAAAGTGAATCAGGATAAGCAGAAAGCTGTGAGTGAAATTATAAAGTCAGTGGATACTGATGCAAGTATTATTAAGTTGTCAGAACCAGACGATTTTACCTCAATTGCGGATAAGGGATTTATCATGCGTGTAAAAAGGAGCGGCTTTCTAAGCAAAACTTCTAACAAGCTGTTAGCTTTAGTACTGGTACTTGTAATGATTTATATCGGTGCATTGGTTATTACTTCAATAAATTTTGGGAGTATTGATTTTACAGGTGTACAGGATTTTTCAACAATTTTTGTCAGCCTTATTATGCAGGCCTTTCCCTTTTTGATGGTGGGTACAATCATTTCGGCAGTAATTCAAGTATTCGTTTCGGAGGAGAGGTTTGTAAAGTTTTTTCCTAAAAACAAGCTGCTATCCTTTGGAGCGGCAATTCTCTCGGGATTTTTTCTTCCTTTGTGCGATTGTGCTGTGGTGCCTGTGGCAGCAAGGCTTATAAAAAAGGGCGTGCCTGTTCCGGCTGCGGTAACCTTTATGCTGGCGTCTCCAATCGTTAATCCAATTACAATTGCAGCTACATTTTATGCGTTTCCTGGACAAGCCTCCATCGCTTTTTACAGAGTTTGTATTGGAGTGACGCTGGCATTGGCTGTGGGTATTGTCTGGATGCTTTTTTCTGAAGACGCAGAGGTGACACTAAACAGGAAATGGAAGCTTTTTTGTGATTGCGGATTCTGTGAAGCCGATGGAGTGCAGGGAATAGAAAAAAACAGTAGGCTAGGTGCAGTGCTCAAGCATTCAGCAGATGAATTTTTTAGTGTTGGACGTTTCCTGATTCTTGGTGCTGCCATTTCAAGCCTTGTGCAGGTAGTACTTTCAAAGGAATGGTTGACTGGATTTGCAGGAAACCCGGTATGGTCAGTTGCGGTAATGATGCTTGCAGCATTTTTGATGTCGGTTTGTTCTACGGCGGATGCTTTTATTGCAAGAAGCTTTGCCACAGTAGTTCCAATGCAGGGAGTAATGAGCTTTATGGTTTTAGGACCGCTTCTGGATATAAAAAACGTGTTGATGATGTCAGGTTGTTTTAAAAAGAGGTTTATTGCTATAACAGCATTTTTTACAATTGCTATAGGATATTCGGTATTAGTGGTAGCAACAAATATTATTTATAGGTGATTAAAATGATGGGATTATTATATAGAATAAATAAAGCAGTATTATATAAAATTTCTGTAATGCTTGTATTTGCCGGTTTTTTTCTCGTAGCAAGTTTTAATGGGAAAGCAAAACTATACATACATCCGAAACTTGTACCTATGTTGGTTATGTGTGCATTTGTTTTTATCGCTATTTCTTTTGTATTGTCAAAGGATTTGTTCACAGGCGGCAGGAAAGCAAAAATCAATTTTTCCATGCTTATTTTTATTCCACCGCTGCTTATGGCTTTGATAATCCCTGCAAAACCAGTTGCAAACAACTTTTCGGCGTATAATTCTGCCAATCAGTACTTGCAAGGTCCATCGGGAATTTCAGCAGATAATGGGAAGCAAATTCAGCAACAGGCTGATCAGACAAGCAATCCAGAGGATACATCAGGCGATGCTTATGAAGATGGTAGCGATAGTGAAACTGAAGTTCCGCAATTTCAGATTAAGGACAACAAAATTGTAATTAGAGATAATAATTATTTAAAGTGGATGGAAGAAATCTGCAATAACACATCAAAGTATGAAGGAAAAGAAATTGAACTTATTGGGTTTGTTTTCAAAGATAATAATTTCAAGGAGAATGAGTTTGTTGCAGCAAGGTCTGTAATGGCATGCTGTGCTGCTGATACACAAGTAGTTGGTTTTATGTGCAAGTATAATGAAGCTTCTTCCTTGAAAAAGAACTCCTGGTATAAATATTCGGGAAAAATAATAATGTACACATATGAAGGCAAGCAAATGCCTGCTATCGAGATAGAAAATATGATTTCGGTTGAAAAACCCAAAGATGAATACTTATATCCGTATTAAACTTATCAGTTTTTTCTTTGTAATTATTGGGTATAACTTAAAATTAAGATATATTAATGATGAATGCAGGAAAAGGAGGGGGTCAAATGAGTATATTTAAATGCTCAATCTGTGGTTTTACATATGATGAAGCCGCAGGACTGCCGGAAAAAGGTATTGCTCCGGGAACAAAGTGGGAGGATATTCCTCATGATTTTCTCTGCCCATGGTGTGGTGCACCAAAGTCGGCATTTGGGGAAGAGAAAGAACAAGTAATTGTTGCTACGACTGCAGCTCCTGAGGATGAAGATTTTGAAAGCTTAAGAGAGCTTTCAGCGGGCGAACTCAGTGCATTATGCTCCAACCTTGCCAAGGGCTGTGAGAAACAACACCTCACAGAAGAAATGGATTTATTTAACCAGCTTGCTGATTACTATAAAAGCAAGGTTCCTGTCCAAAACGGGAAAGGGTTTGATGCTGTAGCAAAGCTTTTGAATTCTGATTTGACAGAGGGTTACGCCAAAGCTAATGCATCAGCATCAGCAAAAGCAGACAGAGGAGCATTACGGTCACTTGTTTGGAGCGAAAAGGTAAGCAGAATGATAAAATCCCTTCTTGACAGATATTCTAAAGAAGGCGATGCAATGCTTTTAAATACAAAGATTTATGTTTGTGACATTTGCGGCTTCGTATATATAGGGAATAACCTGCCGGAAATTTGTCCAGTATGCAAAGTGCCTAATTACAAAATTTCGCAGATAGGAAGGAGGTAAGACTATGCCAGCTGTGAGAAACATCAGATTATGTACAAAAGACTGTATGTGCCTTTATGTATGTCCGACAGGGGCAACAGATACCGAAAACAGTATAATTGATGTAAGCAAATGTATAAAAGGCTGCAGGAAGTGTGTAGATGCCTGTCCATCCGGAGCAATTTCACTCCTTCCAGATGAATATCCTCCACAGCAGCCAAAGACTGATAATGTAGTGAATGCCTTGCACTCTTTAGCTCAAAGTAAAGTTGAACAGGAAAGTATTGCTGCTGATATATCTAGATCAAGTGATAATGCAATTACTCGTCAATTTGCAGAGGCAGTTTCTAAATCTAACAGACTTATGGCAGAAGATTTAATCAGAGAATCTGGATATATGCTCCCTCAGAGCGATGAGGTGAGAAGTTTACTGGAATCTATGACTCAAAATCCCCCAAAGGACTTTCCTTTGGAGGCCGCAGAAAAGTTATTAATGAAGCTCAAAAGAGCAAAATCAAATAATGAAAATAAAGGAGAGGGTACCATGAATATTAAAGGAACAAAAACGGAGAAAAATCTTGCAGCGGCATTTGCCGGTGAATCACAGGCAAGGAACAAGTACACATACTTTGCATCTGTTGCAAAAAAAGAAGGCTACGAGCAAATTGCAGCAATATTTGAAGAAACCGCAAACAATGAAAAAGAACACGCAAAACTATGGTTCAAGGCACTTGGTGAACTCGGAGACACAGCGGCTAATCTGCTTCATGCAGCAGAAGGTGAAAACTATGAATGGACTGATATGTATGAAGGATTTGCAAAGGATGCAGAAGCAGAAGGCTTTACTGCACTTGCCGCTCAGTTCAGAATGGTTGCAAAAATAGAGAAGGCTCACGAGGAAAGATACCGTGCACTTCTTAAGAATATTGAAATGCAAAAGGTATTTGAAAAAGCAGAAGAAACCATGTGGGAATGCCGTAACTGTGGCCATCTTGTAATGGGTAAGAAAGCACCTGAGGTTTGCCCTGTCTGTGCACATCCGAAAAGCTTTTTTGAAGTGAGAAAAGAAAACTATTAAATTCGTTTGAATTGCTTTTTGTTTTTAGGATGAAGAAAAAATTAACCATGCTCACTTCGCTTGATGTGAGTGTGGTTAATTTTGTATATTTGCAATATTTTTATATAATAGATCTATTAAAATAATGATAACACTTGACATTGTCCTTGGGGCAGGCATTAAACTCTAAATGAAATGAAAATCTGAAATTTTGGAGGAATGAATTTGTATACAAGAGGACAATTTGCACTTATTGGAAAACATATTCTTTTACTTTTAGAGGGATGTGTATGCATCGTATGCGTTTATATGAAAATGAGAAACTATCTCTCAAAAAACTCGATAGTCTTTCTCCAGGAATCTGCTTGTGCATATGCATTTCCAGCTATTGTACCGCCTGTTTCAAAAACCAGTCTTGGTAACATCTTCATACTCAGTGTTACACTTAACGGGATGATATAGGGTAAAGGAAAAGGATGCCCAGTTTCTTTATACTTAAAGAAGTTGAAGCTGTAGCTGTAGTTGTTTCTTTTCAGTATATTCATCAGATCATCACAGCCATCACTGGAATTCCAGATATTATCGTTTTCGCCTGCAATCAATAATATGTCAGCTTTTGCGTTCTCAATTTTTATCCGAGCTTCTTCCTTGTTTTCAGCTTGATCTATACCAGTCTTATATGTATAAGCATATCCAAAAGATTTATTTTTAATAAAACAGTCCAGCATGTTCAAAAATAAAAGACGGTTCTTCAGGCGAATGAAAGGCAGTGGACTTCCTGCCATTGTCCAGGATGAAACATTTCTATAGTTTAGGCCTTGAAAGCAATAAGCATGCGGTGCAAATGCTGCAACCTTTTTTATAAAAGGATATCTTACCGCAAGCAACAATGCCAACTCTCCGCCCTTGGAGGTTCCATGTAGGTAAAAGTCATTACCACTTGTTATAGGGCTTTTTTGAAGCCATTGAAACACTTTGTCAAAATAATCAAGCGGAATTTCTGCAAGCTTTTTAGATAGTCCTTCAGCATTGAAGTATGCTACAGATAAAACATTGTATGCATATGTAGCGAGCGGAGCGGCAATTAGAGAAAGTGCTGACATATTCCCGTCCGATCCGCCTATAAGCACAATTGTTTTATTGTTGGAACTTGAGTTATAATACAATTCACCAACAAAGCCATCTGTAATTTTTTGAGTTTTGACATCGCCACGCTTAAATAGTCGTTCAATTTTGGTGCATATCCTGTCATTTTCATATTCAGCAATAAATTCTATGAATAGGCTGTTATTCGCGGAAATGTTTTTTACAATATCCTCAAGCTTTCCTTTGACCATTTTCATCGATACAATCAAGCCCATGGCATCAGCAAAATCATATGTGCCAGAATCAGGTTTCTGCACTGATAAGTCGACATTGCCTTCCGAGTCGGCAGTAAACCAGGCAAAGGACTCGAATGCGGTATTTACTGCCCAAGGTAAACTCATGATTGCACTTATTTTTACTTTTCCGAATGGTGATACACCTGAGATTTTAATACTTAATTTTTCATCACAAAGTGCAATTGCTGGTTCAACATTAAACTTCATATCTATGACCTCTTTCTGAATATTTTAACTAGCTGCTCCTTCACTTGAACACAAATCATTTTTGATTATCGGAAGGGTACCTTCTCCGAGCGAATTCCTGCAAGGCTCTTTCTTGTTCTTCCTTTGTTACCTCCAGGTTATCAATCTCTTCTTCAAAGCCGCTCTGGTCTTCTCCGTCAAAACGATATAGTTTTTTCAGCAAGCACCAAAGTGTCTCCAATTCTTTGCTCGAAAAATCCCTAAAAAGATCTGTAAAAAATGTAATTCCTTTTTCCCCGCATTCCAGCATGACTTGCTTCCCGGCTTCGGTCACTCTAACATTGATTGCACGCTTATCGCGCGGGCTTGGCACTGTTGCAACATAACCCTTCTTTTCGATGGTATTCATCAGTACATTTGTATTTTGTTTTGACGTTCCAAGCTTTCTTGCAATGTTGTTGAGTGTTGTCTCGTCTTCCGGAAGGTGTAATACTGCCAGTATTGCCATAAACTGTCTTGAAGTCAGCTTATCAAAGTATTTGTCGCCTTCAATCTGAATTTTGTTTGCCAGCGAAAAAAGTGTTGCATATGTCTGCTGCATCAACGAGTATTCTTTGAGTGCTTTGTTGGTTTCCAAAATGGGTTACTCCTTTCAAAATAGACAACATATTGACTTTATAATTGTATCAGATGAAAGTAAATTAGTCAATATATTGTCTAAATAAAAATGGTTAAATACAAGAGAGCGTTGAGTAATTATTGTTTGATGTATGGATTAAAAAGAAAAGAATAATATGTTTAATGACTTAAGTAATTGTTGATTAAGTCTACAGCTGCATTAACAAGTCTGTTCCGGTCTGTTTTGTTTTCATTAAAAACAATGATATTAACAGGTATAGGGTCAGGAATGTTCCACGCACCAAACAATAGTACGGTTATTGGCAGTGCACCGCATGAACACAGGGGAGTGGAATCAGGAACGCTTGCTACGATGCACAACATCGGAATGGTCATAGGAGTAGCCGTTTCTGGAGCACTGTTTTCTTCAAGTCAGAGTGAAGCCATGAATATGTTTGCTTCGCAGTATGTATCAGATTCTTTGCTGAAAAGTAGTGTGTTTGTATATGCATTGCATATTACCTTTTTAGCTGCAGTAATCGTTGCTTTAATAGCCATAGTAGCCTCTCGTAAGGGGAAAAGTAAACAAAGAAGATATGGTATTAGAAAATAGTCTCAATGAAGGAAAGACAGTATAAAAATGATTTTTATGATTTTTAGTGGGTTGAGTTGCTATTAAGAAAACCATATTCAATTGACTGGTTATTATCATAACTATATAATTTTTATAAGATTAGTTCGTTGTTGTAATAAACTACGAACTAACGATTATTTGTATAAACCTAATATAAACTGTAAAAACAAATAAAAGAAGGTGAACATAATGAAGACATTTTTAAAAATGCATCCCAGAAATGTCTTAACCTCTATACAACAAAAAATATATAATTGTATAGAGGAGAGTATAGTAAATGAATAGATTAGATAGACCAGTATTTACAAGTGAGACTATCAAGGCAATGGAGGACATGTCGTTTTTTGCCCATTCTCTTATTTTTGACGACTTAGTGATTGTTGCCCAAAGAGAAACAAACTGCTTTGTATTAAAGACTAATGACGGTTTGATTGTTATTGATGCCATTTGGCCGAATAAAAAGGTTTTTGATGCCATAATAGAAGCAATTATAGATGTAGGCTGGAATCCCGATACCATAAAAACACTGGTCTTGACTCATGGTCACGTCGATCATACCGGATGCGGCAAGTGGTTTGTTGAACAATATCATGTTGAGACATACCTCTCTAAAACAGATGATATTTACTGGCAGGAACATCCGACAAAGCCGGACAGACCAGAAACATGGAAAGACTACAGTATTGACCATTATCTGCAGGATGGAGACACCATAAAACTAGGCGACAAGACCATTTACGTCTACAGTACGCCCGGCCATACTCCAGGATGCTTGAGTTATATAATCCCTGTAAAAGAAAATGGGGAGGTTCTTATGGCATCCTTATGGGGAGGTGCTACACCTCCTTGGACAAAGGCCGGAGTAGAACAATACTTAAAATCGTTGGACTACTTCGTCAGTGTGGCAATTCAAAAAAAGGTGGATGTGGTTTTAAGCAATCATACAGCGATTGATAATGGTCTGGAACGCATTGCATACTCAAGAGAACGGCTAGCCTATATGCCTAACGTCTATGTAATAGGAACAGATGGATTTCAAAAATATTGTCAGGTTTTTCGTACAATGAGTTATGAAATTCTGGAAAGATTATAGGGGCTAACGTTAATAAACTGTGGAATTTAAATCAGGATTGGAAATTCAAATAGAAAGGTGAAATTATAAAGACCGCCAATTGGGGAGTGAGACTCTCCGATTGGCGATTTTTATGATATATTCAGATTTTTAGTTGTGGCAGCCATGTTCATGCTCATGGCAAGAGTCACCAGAGTCAGTAACGGCTCCTTCAAGCCATTTGAGGGCTACGGACTTAACGTCGCCAGAACATCCTCGCAATACTTCTATACCTGAATTGTTTAAGACTCTTACAGCTCCTTCACCCATGTTTCCTGCGAGCATTACTTTAACACCCATATCAGAAAGTATTGTTGCAATATTTGATTTACAGCCACAGCCTTCTGGAGATTTTACAATTTCAGAATCAAGTATTTCTTTTTTAGACGTATCGACGGTATAGACTGTGAAATATTCACAATGTCCAAAATGGTCGTCAATATTATTATGGCGAGAGGGTAATGCGATTTTCATAGTTCAAATTCCTCCAATTTATTATACTTTAAGAGCGAATGCTCAACTGTAGTTATTGACATATGCCCTTTATAAACATATTATATATTATAAAGGTCATATGTCAATAACTTAATTTAGGAGGTAAAATATGCCAAGACCGAGAAAGTGTAAAAGGGTATGTTCTTTACCGAAAAATAATTTGTTTGGACCAATCAATGGAATAGATGCTGATAAAGAAATTATTGTTATGACAGTGGACGAATATGAGACAATTCGGCTTATTGATTTAGAAGGGATGAATCAAGAAGAGTGTGCTGCTCGAATGAATGCTGCACGCACAACAATACAGAGAATATATTATGATGCACGCAAAAAGCTGGCAGAATCACTGGTGTATGGTAAAAGGATACAGATTGAGGGTGGAGACTATAAACTCTGTAGCGATGAAGAATCTTCATTTAAATGCGAAAGGTGTTGTAAAAATAAATGATTTAATCCAATAGAATGATTGTTGAGCTTATAACTACTCGAAAGGAAACGTATTATTTATGATTATAAAAACTTTGGTTGAAAACACATCAATATCGGATAATTACAAATGCGAACATGGCCTTAGTTTATACATTGAGACAGAAGTGCATAAGCTTTTGTTTGATTTGGGGCAGAAGGATTTATTTATCGAAAATGCAGCCAAAATGAAGATTGACTTGTCCCAAGTAGATACTGTAATTATATCCCATGGGCATTATGATCATGGTGGTGGACTTTCAGAATTCTTAAAAATAAATGATAAGGCAAAAATATATCTACAGGAAAAAGCTTTTGACAAACATTATTCCTTGAGAACAGAAGACACAAGTGCCAACATTGGATTGGATGAAGCGTTAAAATCAAATGATAGATTGGTTTTTAATACCGGATACCTGAAAATTGATGATGAGCTGGAACTATTTGCAGGGGTTAAAGGGAATGAGCTTTTATCTCTGTCAAATAAAACCTTGTTGATGGAAACTGAAGAAGGTATTAAAGAGGATACCTTTGAACATGAACAAAGCCTAATCATAACTGAAGCGGGCAAGCAGGTTTTAATTGCAGGGTGTGCACATAAAGGCATAGTCAACATAGTTAAGCATGCGATATCTCTTAAAGGTAGAGCAATGGAGCGGATTATAAGCGGATTTCATTTGTATAACCCAAGCACGAAAATTCCTGAAGCACCTGAATTGGTTGAACAAATTGCTGAGATGCTCAATTTGACAGGTTCTGGCTATTACACATGCCATTGTACAGGACTTGAGGCATACTCGATTTTGAAAAAAGTTATGAATGAAAATATTAAATATATGGCTACGGGTAGCGAAATTCTAATTTGATACAAAAGGAGCAGAAAAGATAAGTGAAAAATGAGTCCTTTGACTAAAGAAATTTTTGACTTATTCAGGTAAAATTAACTATAATTAATGTAGAGAGATAAAAACACGATCCGGGCTGGTCGCAAGCAAAGCTTGCTGCTCGCCTATGCGTCCTAGCTGGTAGTCCGGATGCAGGATTTCCTGTCAGTAACCTGCCCTCCTGGGGTTGTCCATTCTCTTAAAAGTAAACTTACAGGAGGAAGTACAAATGAATACAAAATTGACAGTCTTTTTTGAGGACCCTTTTTGGTTGGTGTATTTGAAAGGTTTGACGAAGGTTTGCTGGAAACTTCAAGAGTTGTTTTTGGGGCAGAGCCAAAGGATTATGAGGTCTATGCTTTTGTTCTTGAAAACTATTATAAGCTTAAGTTCAGCAGACCTATTAGAGTTGACTTTGAACCGGAAAAAAGGATAAACCCAAAGCGACTTCAACGAAAAGTTAGAAAAGAAACTTCTGATTCAGGTATTGGTACCAAAGCACAGCAAGCAATAAAATTGGAGTATGAAGCTCGAAAACAGGAACAGAAAAAGACTTCTAAGGAAAAACGTGAGGAGTTGGAGCAGCTTAAGTTTGAAAAAAGGCAGGAAAAAAGAAGGAAAAGAAAAAGTGGCATTAATATAAACGAGGAGTTGATAAGATGGGTTATTCATTGGATTTGAAAATGATTTCAATAAATGCGTATAAGGAAATCTTGAAAAATCAATATTTGCTACCGAGCAGAAAAATACTGCATCAGGATATGGATTCAAGTTTTGATGCCATACATAACTGTCAAATTAAAAATTTAGCTGAATTAAAGAATGCCTTGTCAACTACTCAGAAGCTTAGTGCATTTTCTGAAAAGTCTGGTTTGTTGAAAGAATACCTAACAATTCTAAGACGAGAAATCGGGAGCATTGAGCCAAAGATAGCCTTAATAAAAGATTTCCCTGATGTCGATGAGGAAACGATAAACTCATTGGCGGTTGAAGGGCTTAAATCCTCAAAGGATTATTATGAGTTTTATTATTCTCTGGAAGATAAGAATGAGATTGCTCAAAAGTTATCAATTTCAACTGATAAAGCACAGGAATTAATTTCACTATGTGACCTTGTCAGAATAAATGGTGTTGGAGCTGTTGCGGCTAAGAGTTTCTTCGATGCGGGATATAATTCTGTTTCTGATGTTGCAAACACAACTGCTGAAGAGATGTTGAAAAGAGTTTCAAAGGCCAATGATATCAAGCAATACTATAAAGCCAAGCTTGGTACAAAAGACATGCAGTTTTGTATTGATTTTGCAAGGATTATAGCAAATCTGGAGTATGTATAGTTTTTATATGGAGGCAGAGGGATGAAATACACATGGCTTGAAGAATATTGTCTTTCTAAGAAGGGCGTTGTAAAAGAATACAAAATCGAATGGGATGCAACAAGGTATATGATTAAAGACAAAATGTTTGTGCTTCAAGGTGGAGACAAAGAAGGCAAACCTATTATTACCGTAAAATTGGAACCTTTACATGGAGAATTTTTAAGGCAACAATTCAAGGATATTATTCCTGGATATTATATGAATAAGGAACATTGGAATTCATTATATTTAGAGGGCGATGTTCCTGATGAGATAGTCAAGGATATGCTGGATAAGTCATATAATCTTGTTTTGGCTTCACTTAGTAAAAAGCTTCAGAAGGAAATTATAGAGAAGGATTGATAATAAATGATGCATTACAGCCTGTTTATGTAGGTATTATTAACAAGGGCAATATAGTGCTCTTTATTATTGCAGCCGTTTGTCGAGGTAATATTATATGATTGGTAGTATCAGGTAATAGGGGATGGATTAATTTAGAATGGAGATGAAGATGTTATGAAGAGAATTTTGATGGTTAATGTTCCATATGCAGGACATACAAATCCAACACTATTACTGGCAAGTGAATTGGTGAAAAGAGGATATTCTGTTACATATGTAAATGCAGAAGAGTTTAGGACAAAGATTGAAAAAACAGGTGCCTTGTTTATTCCATATATCAATTATCCAGATAAACCATCAGAAAGTCAGAAAAAAACAATGTGTTTTCGGGCAGCTTATGATACGGTGCTGGCGTTAAAAGAAAAGTATGATTTGTTGATTTATGAAATGTTTTTCTATCCTGGGTATGCTCTTGCACAAAAACTGGGTATTCCCTGCATAAGGCAATTTTCACAACCGGCATGGAATAAAAAATTTATTCAAAATGCTCCTTTGATGTTTAGAATTAGTGCTGAAATTATCGATTCAAAAGTTATGAAAAAGAAACATAAAAAACATATGGGATTAGAAGACACAAAACTAATGAAAGCTATATTAGAGGATCGTCCAAATTTAAACATAGTATATGTACCATCCGTTTTTCAAAACTATCGTGAAAGTTTTGATGAAAGTTATCATTTTGCAGTTCCGCCAGTGGAAACTACGGAAGTTTCTGTGAATATTCCTTATGAAAAAATGAAACCACCGATTATATATATTTCATTGGGGAGTATTATCAGTAATAAAGGATTTTGTAAGGGATGTATACGTGCATTTGGTAATACGGAGTTTTCGGTTATATTAAATACTGGGAAAGTAGCACCTGATAAACTAGGAAAGATACCAGATAACATATATGCTTATTCATTTGTGCCGCAGATAGATGTACTAAATCATGCAGATGTTTTTTTGACACATTGTGGGATGAATAGTGTAAACGAAGCAATTGCTGCAAAGGTACCAATGATAGTGATGCCGTTTGTAAATGATCAATTAGCAAATGCAAAAAGAATTGTTGAGATGGGAATAGGTAAAAGAATTCGTTCATTTCCGAGTAGTTCCAAACAAATGTATCGTGTAGCTCAAGCCATCATAGCGGATGATTCTATGTATAAAAAATATGCAACAGTTGCAGAACAGATGGGGAATGATGATTTTCTATCAGTAGTAGATGAAATTGAAAAATTATTGATGTAGGTGCTTAAAAGTAAACTTAAAGAAGGAAGTACAAATGAATTTACCAATTTTCTTTAACCTCTTTAAGGCACAGAAAAGTTTTGAACTTATAAATTGACAATATTACACAAATTGTGGTGGTTATTCAGAAGACGATGCTAAGGCAGATTTTTGGAGGAAGTTTTATTCAGAAAAGGATTTATAGTAATTTATTAAAGGATGTGGAAAATGACGGATAGGACTTTTTTCGCATAATTCATCTAAATGATTTCTATATATTGAAAGACTAATCTATTCTGTCATTATGTTTGTGAGTTCGCCAATCCCTTGAATGCTAATCATTACTTCATCGCCAGCCGTCAGCCAAACTTGGTTTTCTTTTGGATAACCTATAATAACACCAGACGGAGTTCCAGTAAAAATAATATCCCCAGGTTGCAACTCCACATACTGAGAAATATAACTAATAATTGCTGCACAATCAAAAATCATAAGAGATGTATGACTATTCTGGCGAAGCTTTCCATTCACATAACATTGTATTTTAAGATCATTTGGATTCAGCTCATCTGCCGTTACTATGTATGGACCAACTGGAGCAAAGCCATCCAAAGTCTTTCCAATAAGCCATTGAGTCGTTTGTAGTTGCAAATCACGTGCTGATAAATCATTGCCAATAGTATACCCAAAAACATAGTCCAATGCGTTCTCCTTAGATATATTTCTCGCCGCTTTACCAATAACTATAACGAGTTCAGCCTCATAATCATATTGTTTAGCCGTTTTAGGTAAGACAATTTTCTGCTCATGTGCTGCGAGTGCATTTGTAAACTTACTAAAAATCGTCGGGATTTTAGTCAAATCCATACATGCCTCTTCAGCATGTTCTAAGTAATTAAGCCCCACGCAAAGAATTTTAGATGGATTACAAATTGCTGGTGCGTATTTAATATTATCTATTGTGAAATCTGCTGACTTTCCTCGAATATATTCCGAAATACACTTAAATGCCTCACTACCACTTCGAATCAGCTCTTCCATACTTTGAGGTAATTGAGCATTTGCAGTCATATCAAAAACTTTATCTTTTTCTACAATTCCAAGATGTACCTGATTACCAACATAAAAGTTTAAGCATTTCATAAAATAGGGACCCTCCATTTTCACATTCAACTATTTAAATATACTTTTAAAAATCGAAATTTAGGACAAGTAATATCTTTGCTCATGACTTCAAAACTTGGTACATTAGGTAACTTTGCAAAAAAATCTTTACTCATATCGTCCTCCTGTTTTTTAATGTTACAAAATCTGCAAAATTAATATTTGTAAATTAGTATATCTCACACAATTGATTTAGTCAATAAAAGTCGATTGTTATCAAATAATCGATTTTTAATTAAAAAGTCGACTTATAATTAAATATTGTGTATACTATAAACATGAACAAAATATATAAGTTTTAACTCATTCAAAAAGGATGGTTTTAGATATGTCAATACGAAATGGATCTTTGACCTTAACTGAAAGTGTTTTTTCACAGCTCCGTGCTGATATACTATCAGGTCAACTTTCTCCAGGTACACCCTTGATGCCTGCGGATTTAAGGGCTCGATTTAACGTATCAATTGCTGTGATAAGAGAAGCATTGACACGTTTGGCAGCTCAGGGACTTGCCAATCAAACCCCCAACCATGGATTTGCAGTAATGACTCTTTCTGAATCGGACCTAAAAAATATTATTGAAGCTCGAAGAATTAACGAGGGAACTGCATTGCAATTAGCGATATCCAAAGGGGATGTTTTATGGGAGTCAAATATAGTTGGGATACATCATCAGCTAGAGCAAACTCCTGAATTTTCCAGGGACAATAATTTTCGTGAAAATGATGAATGGTCTAAAATACATGGTAAATTCCATTATGCACTAATTGAAGCCTGTGGTAACCCTATATTGCTAGATATCTGTAATCGTTTGTGGAATATAAGTGAACTTTACAGAAACTGGTCTCTTCCTCGTGAGAATAATCGTTCAGCAGCTGCAGAGCATACAACATTAATGCAGGCTGTACTTGCACGCGACAGTAAACGTGTACTTGAACTATATAACTCACATATTAAACTTACAATAGATATATTAATTGAAAATAACAAATTACGTGATAAATAAGCAATTCCTTTTCTTTGATCACAGTATTGCCGAAGGCTACACAGTATAAGTAATATTTACGTACATATTACAGAGTTATCCTATTAGTTCTTTTAGATTGGCATGAAATTCTAAGATTAAGAGAGATAATAAAAGTATTTAAAGGATTTTTTTGAGGAGGAATTAAAGTGAAAGTAACTGAATTTGCTCAAGAAAATAAAAAAACAATGTTGTTGCTGCCGGGAACTGCATGTTCTTGGGAAATAAACTTTGGTAATGTTTTGGGAGAACTAAAAAAAAATTATCACTTGATTTGCGTGAATTATGATGGGTTTGACGGTGATGCAACAAAAGAATTTTCCAACATGTTGGATGCAACAGAGAAGATCGAGGATTATATTATTGAACATCATGGCGGAAAAGTTGACGGAGCATATGGTTCTTCGCTAGGCGGAAGCTTTGTTGGGCTATTGATTCAAAGAAACAGAATACATATAAACCACGGAATTATTGGAAGTTCGGATTTGGACCAAACCGGTAAAATTGCAGGGAAAATACAGACCAACATAATTGCAGGGTTATTACATGGTTCCGGGAGAAATGAATGGATGTTTTCGATGTTTTGTAAGATGTTAAAGGTGTTTTTCGGAATGGAGCGCGATTTAAAGAATATAGGATTGATGGTTGAACTTAAAGAAAGTATGAAAATCAGGACAAAGAAGACAGTATTTAATGAATTTTATACTGACCTAATAACGCCGCTTAATGATAATATAGAGATACCGGGTACTAAGGTTCACGTAATTTATGCGCTTAAGATGGGTCCCAAATACGAGAAAAGATATCATCGTCATTTTGCTGATGTAGATTTAAGAAAACTGGATATGCAGCATGAAGCATGGATGTTCGATTCAAGATGGGTGGAGCCGGTAATGAATGAAATAAAGTCATGCATGGAAGCTGATTAATAAATGCATAAATGAAGTAAAAAATATCTATACTCTACGGGAAACTTAAGATTATATTGATTCTCAAAATAAATAAGTTCATTTTCCTGTATTGTTGGATTGAGTTTTAAGCCTTTAAGTTCTATTTTTTCCGGTTTCTAAATAATATAGTATATACGTTATAAAGAAATGCGTTCCAATATGGGGCGCATTTCTTTTTGATATGAAATTCATGGAACTTTAATACTTGTTTAGGTATATCAATCTAAAAAAGTTTAGTTGACAGCCACATAATCAGAGGTGTATTATTAATGTAATAGTACAAGATTTAATGTAACATTACAGAATGAATGTTTTAATGTTTATTATAGTTATAATTAAATATTTTCTACTTCTCTTACGTCGTAATTACCATCAAATCAACAATTCGTACCAAGGTTTATCTATTTGTTCTAATAATTCCATTATAGTACTATAATAAGCTGTTTTAACTACTTATTGTGTTTTTGTCTCAAAAACGTTACTTTTTTCATGTAAGCTATACCATTTATCAAGAATCAGGAGTTCTTCACATAATGATAGAACTTAAGGTGAATGGGGACGGTTAATATCTCATTGTACAATGGGATAAAAATATAACAAATTAGTAATTATTGTAAAGGAGAGATCGACGTGAAGAAAATTGTTTCATTATTTTCTGTTGCAGCCATAATTGTAACTATGCTCGGTATAACTACAATTAATGCAGCAGAAGAGGGAACATTCGGGGGGTATCCATGGGTTAAGCCTTTGGACTATCACTTGGGAACTACTGCAGTAACAGCAACAGGAGATAGTCTGGAAATTGAGTTTCAGAATATTAACAACAGCGATCATGCAGCTGGAGCTGCTACTACTGTTTCAGGAACGAGCGCTGTTCCGCTGGATGAGGATTGGTCAGCATATGAAGCTATAAGCTTTACAGTAGACAATCCCCAGACCAAGGAGTTTTTAATTTCTGTTGGTATTTGCACTGGAGAGAAATGGTATTGGCATGAGTCAAACACTGTTGCTGTACCAGCTACAGGTTCTAAGGATATAGTTTTGTATTTCAATCAGGAATACTGGAAAACTGAAGCATCAAAATGGGTTAATAATACAACTATATCAGATCTCAATGATGTTAAGAAGATAGATTTTAAAATAATATCAAATGAATCAGGAAATTTCGGTAAAGCAATAATTACAAACTTTTTATTGGGAGATGCTCCGACAGGAAATTTACATAACCCAAATCCCGGAAATATAGAAGCACCTGGGCAGTTTAAAGTTGTAGGAAGCCACCTATACGATGCAAATGGTGTACCTTTTGTTATGAGAGGGGCAAACCATGCTCATACATGGTTCAAAGACCAGTTGGAAACAGCAATACCGGCTTTGGCAAAAGCAGGATGTAATACTGTAAGAGTTGTATTATCTAATGGTAAGAAGTGGCAAAAGGATGATCTGGCATCTGTAAAGAAAATCCTTAAATTGTGTGAAGACAACGATATGGTAGCGGTACTTGAAGTTCATGACCCGCTTGGTGTTGAAGATGTTCAGCAGTTACTTTATGCAGCTGAGTATTTTGTGGAGATGAAGGAAGCTCTTATTGGAAAAGAAGACAGAGTTATTATAAATATAGCAAATGAATGGTATGGACAATGGGGAGCTGCACCTTGGGCAGAAGGATATAAGAAAGCAATATCCGTAATAAGAAATGCAGGTCTTACTCATACAATTATGGTAGACTGTGCAGGTTGGGGTCAATATCCTCAGTCAGTACATACTTATGGAAAACAAGTTTTCGAATCAGATCCACTTGGTAACACAATGTTTTCAATCCACTTTTATGAGTACGCTGGTGGAACTGAGGCAATGGTCAAGTATAATATTGATGAAGTTGTAAATCAGGGATTAGCACTTTGTATTGGTGAATTTGGTTGGAAACATAAAGATGGAGATGTAGCTGAAGCATACATAATGAAATATTGTCAGGAAATGAATATTGGCTGGCTTGCATGGTCCTGGAAAGGTAACGGAAGCGGTCTGGAATATCTTGATCTGGCAAGTGATTGGGCAGGAAACACCCTTTCAACCGACTGGGGAAAGGTTGTAGTGGATGGACCTAACGGTTTAAAGGAGACTTCAGTTAAGTGCTCAGTATTTAGTGGTGTAATTCCTACAACAGGAGTTACTCCAACTCCTGTTGTAACTCCTGATAATTATGTTCTTGGTGATGTTGATGGAAACGGCAGTTTTAATTCTATAGACTTTGGTTACTTAAGACAGTACTTATTAGGTATGATTAAAGACTTTACAGGAAAAAATGGGAAGCTGGCTGCAGATGTTGATAAAAATGGAATTATTAACTCTATAGATTTTGGTAAGATGAGAAAGGTATTATTAGGTATGGACTCTAGTTCTTTTTAACATTACTTATAGTTTCTAGAGAAAAGAAACTAAAAAGATAAACATATAATTTGCTCATCAAATTTTTACAAATTGCTGGCTAATAGTGTTATTTACCTATACAGATCGATCTCAAAAAGTGATCGCTAACTCTTCCTTAATAATAAATTATAATAAAGAAAAGTGAGTGTCGCAAAACTAATTTTTAGTGAAGTGCGGCACTTTCTTTTTGTGTAAAAAAGCTGGGAATAGTGATAAAAATTAATCTATTAAATGAGTTTTTAGAAGCTTTTTATGGGGAATCAGCATTATTAAAGTAGTAAGTGTTATTTCCAAATTACTTAGTAAATAACCAAACTTTGCTGTATAATTAATGAAGAGAGGTCAAGGCTTAGAATATAAATAATTGGGGTTGTTTCTGTGAAAGGACTATTGGCAACTATTTGGAGTGCTTTTAATAAGAAAAAACATGAGCCTCGCAATCTTTATAAAATACGCAAGTATAAGATTTGTATTAAAATCATTTGGATTTTTATGGAGGGACTGGGTATGAAAAAAATTGAAAGTATTCGTATAATAAGTTTGTGTTGTATTCTGTTGTTTGGGGGTGCTGGATGTAACACTCAAGTAAAGAAAAGTATCGATACTTCGAGTGCTGTGCAAACAACCATACCCACAACAATACCTATTAATACAAATGAAAATAGTATACAAGCAACTAAGCAAAATCAGAATACCATTTCAAATAATGGCGGAGCTGTAGTAAGATGTGGGGAAAATACTTATTACATAACTGATAACCTAGCATACGAAAATTATAGATGTGATGGTGCACTTTATTCAGTGAACCCTAAGGGTATTAGCCGTAAAATAACTAATATAGGAGGGCGACACATATGGTCAGTTGGGGATAATCTCTATGTATCTTCAGATAATTCAGCACCATCTTCAACATTTAAAGTAAATCCCTCAAATGGCGAGAATACCTTACTACTTAACGGCACCATTGAATATTCTGATGCAGATAACGAAACACTGTATTTCACAAGCCCTGTTAAGTCAGTTAAAAAAATCTATAAATTTGATGGGCTTTACAAATTCGATCTGAATACATATAAAACCGAGAAGATTTTTGATGCCAACAACTCAACATTTTGCAAATACCTTACAGTAATAGATGGAAAGATGTATTATTATACTTTAACTAAAGATAATACTGTAAGCATCAACTGCTACGATATGAAAAACAGTAAGATAACTGTGCTTACAACAGATAAACCTGATTCGGATATATCCCATGAAGATTATTCATATACGGTTCCACAGCTTTCAGCCTGCGGAGAATGGCTGATCTATTGTGTTGGAGCTTATCAAGGAAGCGGAGCTTGTTTTTACGGTAATATGTACAGAATAAAGCCTGATGGAACAGACAAAGCTTCAATGAACATATCATGCACAGGTGATTTTCTTACGTGTGATAATTGGATTTATTATATAGATTCAAATCAAGAAATGGGTTGTCCATCCTACATTATTCATCCGGATTTGTCAGGTAAGCAGAAAATGAATGATTCTATCATCCCGATTACTTTAACCGACGGCGGATGGCTGTTTTACAACGAAAAAAACGGTGATATTCACCGCAGTAGACTTGATGGAAACAGTGACTCCTTGATATTAAAAGCAGACCAACTGCCAAATTATTTGACAAAAGATGACCACTATAATTACAATTTGGATATCATCGGTGACATGATTTATATTAATGCGGAAGTCTGGGGGGCTAGAAGTGACGGTAGCTGGCGTGACCAGTTTATTTGCAGCTCATTTAACCGTGTTAATATTAACGGAAAAGAGTTTCAAACATTAGCACAAATTAATGGACCTTATACAGGCCGTTAATATACTGGCACGTCGGCTTTATTGAGTCGCTTACAAACAAGTTGCTGAGATAAGGTTAAATGGATAATAAATTGAATAGAAGGTTATTCATTAGTTTGAAATCGAACAAGGAGAAAAAATGATTATTACATGTGCATCAAAAAACAGAATGGGATACATTCATCTCATGCCTGTTAATAATAATAACTTACACGCTCTATATGAAGAACATTTAAATAATAACCATTTAAGTAAATATCTAAATATAGAATCCATTAACATACCAATATCAAGTGATTTCCAATATGGAGATCTGCTCAATAAGATGAGAATCAGTAATATAACTTACAAACAAGCCAGCAGTGATGCAAAGGAATTTATAGAGGAATATCAAAATGATTTAGATATAAACGGGTACATGGAAGGAGTTGAATTGAATTTATCAAAGAAAGAATTCTTAACACTTATTAATGAGAACGCTTTTCAAATTTTTAAATGTAGTTGGCATAGCAAAGACTTCATAATATTAACTTTAGATATATCAAAGAACGTATTTCATGAAAATAATATCATATATCCGTTCTGTAATGAGAAAGATGCTTTTGCCATTGTTAAAATTGAAAAGAAATATAAGACAGGCTTTATAAAGGGTATTATAACATCAAGGGAGGATTTATATCCATTTTCCTATCTAAGCAAACCAGAATTTATTTTATTGGATGATGTTAAATAAGGACGCTGTCTTATATTTTAAATTAAGATGGTTGGAGGAAAAGCACACGTTATAGGGTTTTCTTTAGGTGGGACTATATTAATTAATTTGATTAGCATGTATACTGCAGCAACATACAAAATTGTATAAGATTATGAAACATTAAAAAATGTATTTACAAGTGGAGGCTTGAAGTGTATTTGGTTAATCCTGGGAAGCTTTTTGAGAAGTAATTGAAGGGGAATTATTATGGAGATAAAGTTTGAAAGAGCAACTATAGATGACACAGAGATATTAATTAACATACGAAATCAATGCTTCTATGCAGATTTTATTAATTATGGTGAATGTCCTGGATATAATATCTCTAAAGAAGATATGGCTAACTCAATTTTAAGTAGAATAGCATATAAAATAACCTTCAATAATCACGTAATAGGAAATATAAGCATAACGGATAATCAGGATGGTACATATTATCTTGGTTGTCTTTGTGTTATACCAGATTATGAAAACAAAGGAATAGGACAGAAAGCCATTAGATTTATCGAAAGTGAATTTCCGAATGCGTCGCTATGGACTTTACAAACACCAGCAGATAAAGAAAGAAATCATTATTTTTATAAAAAAATGGGCTATAGCATTGTAAAGGAATGCGTAGGAGGTTCTGTCAAATTAGTTATATTTGAGAAGAAAGTCAATCGTTAATGTGAAATTTTTTAAGGAGACCAACTATGAAAAAACTTGCTATTGTTTTTTTTACTAAGTATTTTAACAGGTTGCCATTCTATAGAACGTCAAGCTAATGTTGATGTCGTCCACAATTCGACCTCAACACAAACTACAGTATCTGAAAGGATTGGAGAAATTAACATGAAAATAACGATGATACATGGGCAAAACCATAAGGGAAGTACTTATCATATAGGAAGGTTATTGGCGGGCAAGCTCGCAAAGGAGTACGAAATTACAGAGTTTTTCCTGCCAAGGGACTTGAATCATTTTTGTTTGGCATAGTTTATGGCAGTGATATATAATAAAGTTGTCATCTTAAACATACGAGTTTTGCATAGGGCTGTTGTGAATTTAAGTTTAGATAAATTAAATATATATCCAACCAACTTATAAGACTGACAAATAAATTATACCAGGGAGGACAAATATGCAAAAAATCGAGTTAACAAAGGACTTAAAGATACAAGCCATAAATGAAATAAAAAAACACTTTTCGACGGAAAGAGATGAAAACATAGGTGATTTGTCTGCTGAATTATTTCTTGATTTCATTACGAAAAAAATTGCTCCATTCTTTTATAATCAAGGTATACGGGATGCACACCAGTATATGAACGAGAGGTTGGAAGATTTGTTTGCTCTTGAAAAGAGTACAAATATATAACCCAAACAAGGATGTGAATTTTACTATTGAAAAGAGATGCTGTGATTAAAGAACAAATTGGGAAGCGGATAAAATTCTTTGAAAACATAAATAAGACATAATAGTTTTATTATGCGGGATAAAAGTAACTTTTTTATACATGATTAATAGTAATTTGATTATAGAGAAAAATAATTTCAAGATTCTCTTGACCCTCACGGAACGTCATAGGATATGCTATTCGTATTAAGAGCAGGAGGTCATAAAATGAGAACAGTAAAGGAAGTATCTGAATTAACAGGTATCAGCATACGCACCCTTCATTACTACGATGAAATCAATCTGTTAAAACCAACTGAGTGTAGCAAGTCAGGATATCGGCTTTATGATGATAACGCACTAGTAGTGTTACAGCAGATTTTATTTTTTCGTGAATTTGATATGCCATTAAAGGAAATTAAGGCTATTTTGGAGGATCCCATTCTCGACAGAAATCAGATATTACAAAGTCAGAAGAAAATGCTGGAATTGAGAAAAGAACGCTTAGAACGATTAATATCCAGTATTAATGATATTCTGAAAGGAGAGACCAAGATGGATTTTGAGGTGTTTAGTAAGGCGGAGATTGAGGAATTGTATCAAGCATTGATTTCCCACATGCCTGAGAAAGTGAAACAGGCAGTTGAGCGGGAATATGGTGGGATGAATGAATTTCATGAGCATTATATGAAATATGCATTTGGTGAACATGGACAGAAGACTTACCAGAAAATGATAGAGTGGTATGGAGATAAGGAAAGTGCATTGAACGCATCTATTAACCCACCTGATTCACAGACGATACAATCATGTGAAAAACGACTTGATATCCTAATGAAAAAACTTTCAGAAAAGACGGAAAAAAACGTTTCATCATATGAGGTAAAAGAAGTAATTGCTGAATATGGTTTTATGTTTAAACAACTTTATCAATTGAAGGATGAAAAGATATTTATGTTAGATATGGCGGCTTCTTATAAGAATGATGAAAGACTTAACAATACATTAGATGAGAAATATGGAGTTGGCATAACAGATTTTTTTGTAAAAGCAATAGATGAGTTTTATAATAAGTAGGTAAATAGTGTATGGTGAATAGATTAGGTGATAGTGCCTATTCTATAAGCATTTTAAGTGTAATTCCTGTTTTGTGGAGAAGTTGCCAAATTTCAATTTATATTGTTGAGTAAATGAGGTGTTATGGCGATTGGAATGAATTATACTTTAGAGATTATTTGATACTATTATAGAATTAATATGAAATAATTATTTTTTTACGCTCAAATATGTGATAAAATTTATATAAGGGAATGGTAAGTTGTTCTTAATTGAACTTCTTTCTGATATTTGCATATTAGGAATTCTGAAAACGTAGCTTTGCTATAATTTTCAATTCCGTTAATAATTTAATAGATTTAGATAAAACAAAATAAATACTTAGTAATTTTTTTATACTATTCATACCAATTCACATAAGCAGTTACCTTAGAATTATCTCATGATCTTTTGAAGTTATTATAAATTTATTCCCTTTTAAAAGTTAATAAATTTTATTAATTACAAATAAAAACATGCTAAGGGGGTGTCCCAGGAATACCTTTTGATATTGCATTTATTTTTGGTTGAAAATTTTGAAAAATTGATAGGAGGAGAAGAAGTGAAAAAAAATCTGATTATACTGACAGTTTTAGTTCTATTATTGACTTTAGTACCGGATGGAATGTTCTATAGTACTGCGTCTTCAGCAGGGACGACAATACCTTCGGCTGCATGGAAGAAGGAAGTAGGTTCTGCATCGTATGTTGATGGTGCCCCGATAGGAGGTTTTGGCGCAGGTACGATTACATGGAAATTTGACGGTTCATTTACAAAGGGAAGACTGGATATTGGAAGCAATGAGCTTTCATCGGATGCTGACTGTGCTTTTTATATGTATCAGAAGCCTTCCGGGCAGAATATTTCAATGAAGAAGCTTGACGCTGGTTCTATAGGTGCAGGGCAGGCTACATATTATTCTCTTTTTCCAAAGTCATGGGTTGACTATAGCGGCAGTAATTTTTACTGTAAGGCAAAAGTTACACAGTTTAGCCCTATAATACCTGGAAACTATGAAACTACAAGTTATCCGGTAGGGGTGTACAAATGGGAAATTACAAATCCGGGTTCCAGCAGCTGTGATGTAGCTATAATGCTGTCATGGAAAAACGAATTTGGTGGAAGTTTTGCAGAAGGGCAAACATCAGGTAACAGCAAAGGTATAATATTGAGAAGAAACGGAACTTCTAATGCTACAATGGAGAATCAGGGTGAGTTTTCCCTGGCTGCTGAGCAGAAGGATGGTGTTAAAGTTACATATGGATCAGCTTCCGGAACCAGCACTCTTTCATCGGATTTTGGAACTGATGGACTTTTAGGCGATACTGTAGGTTCAAACAATATAGGTGCGGTTGCTTTCAAGGCAACGCTTGAACCTGGTCAAACGATAACAGTACCTGTTGCATTGTCCTGGGATATTCCAATATCGCAGGCAGGCAGTGGAAGCAAGTGGTATAGAAAATATACCAGATTTTACGGAAGATCAGGATTGAATTCATGGAAGATAGCTAAAGATGCAATAGATAATTATTCTAGTTGGGAATCGTCTATAGACAGTTGGCAAAACAGTGTGCTAAACGATACAAAGTATCCGCAATGGCTTAAGACTACAATGTTTAATGAACTGTACTACTATTTTACAGGTGGAACTTATTGGGAAGCTGGTGCCGCTTCAGGACAGAAAGACAATCCTGATGAGGATATGTTCAGCCATCTTGAATGCTATAAATATGATTTTTATGGAACATCCGATGTACGTTTCTATGGATCCTGGCCGCTTATACTTATGTGGCCTGATATTGACAAGCAGGCTGTCAGACAGTTCGCAGACAGTGTATATCACACAAGAACAGACAAACCGGCAGCAATTGGTACAACAGCGCATGATATAGGAAATGCAAATAATGTATTTGAGACCTGGAATGCTTACGTATACAGGGATTCTACAAATTGGAAGGACTTAAACTCAAAGCTTGTGCTTATGGTATATAGGGATTGGGCATTGACCGGAAAAACCGATATGGACTTTTTGAAATATTGCTGGATTCCGGTACAAAAAGCGATGGATAAGGTAAAAAGTCAGGATAGTGATGGTGATTACCTTCCAAACAGCAGTGGTATAGATCAGACATATGACGATATGCAGCTTCAGGGCAACACTGCATATTGCGGAGGGCTATTTGTTGCAGCCTGCAATGCAGCAAAAGAAATAGCGACAGCAATGGGAGATAGTACAAAGGCAACTCAATACCAGTCGTGGTATGAAAAGAGCAAGGAAAACTATATTGCAAAATTGTGGAACGGGTCTTACTTCAAAATTGATACAGGAAGTTATGATACCAGCAGAATTATGAGTGATCAGCTTTGCGGACACTGGTATGCAAAAGCTTGTGGACTGGAAGGTATTGTTCCTGATGAGTATGCCAAAAAGTCATATAGTAAAGTATACGAATTCAATAATAAAAAATTTGACAACGGTTTACATGGTTTTGTAAATATTATGAAAGCCGATGGAAATGTAGATATGTCTCATGCACAAACAGCTGAAGCTTGGGTTGGAACGTCTTATGGAGTAATAGCAGGAATGATTCAGGAAGGACTAGAGACTGAAGCTTCTCAAGTAGGAAGTAATCTTGCTGACACTGTCTGGAAAACAAATGATATGTGGTTCAGAACTCCTGAAGCATGGCGTCAAGGCGTAAGCGAAGTTAGAGCACCGTACTACATGAGGGCGAATTGTATATGGGCTGTAAAACATGCTTATGACATTGTGTATGGTCCTTCACCTTCTCCTACTCCACAGAAGCCTACAGTTATATATGGTGATGTAGATAACAGTGGTACACCGAATTCAATAGATTTTGGATATATGAGAAAGTATTTGCTGGGTATTATTAATCAATTCCCAGGAGAAAATGGCCTTGAAGCGGCAGATGTGGATGGAAGCAGAAGTTTCAATTCGATAGATTTCGGATTTATGAGGCAGTATTTGCTTGGAACTATTAATGTTTTCCCAGCACAAACGAAAAATTAAATATAACAAAAACAAAGATTTAGAAGAAGCGGTGTGAATGCGCCGCTTCTTTTTGTATTCAGCTTCTTTCGAACGAAGTGAAAGTTTTTTATACTAATTACAAGTGACTTTACAAATACCTCAAGACATATTAATATTTATTAGTACAAATGGAAAAATTCGATAGTTATGAAATTAACTTTCAATGTGCATAGAAGTATTATTCAGCGTTACGATGGTATTCAACGGAAAAAGTGTTCCGGGCAATTTAATACAAATGACTTTCAGGAAGGTGCTATATAATGGAAAATAAAATAGTAGTCGCTGTTAAAGGCATAATAGTAAATCACGGGAGAGTATTAATAGTAAAACGTGCAAATAATGATAAAGTTGCTCCAGGCACTTGGGAATGTGTAGGTGGCAAAATTGAATTTGGAGAGGAATTGGAAACTGCACTTATACGAGAAATCAAGGAAGAGGTTGGATTGGATGTTACAGTAGAGAAACTTTTATATGCTGCTACATTTAAATCAGACCCAACAAGGCAGGTTGTTATTCTTACATATTTATGTAAAAGCGAAGTGACTGATGTTACGCTATCAATAGAACACTTGGAATATCTTTGGGCTACCAAAGACCAATGCAATCAACTTTTGCATCCGGATATTCTTGTGGATTTTGAGAAGAACAATGTGTTTTCAATACAAGAATTGTTGTAAAGAGGGAAAGGGAATCTCTTCATAGATAGTTACAATTTATTGGAAGATGAATCGAATTGGAATAACAGCAGATTTATTGCAAAAGAGCTTTAATTGGTAGATATGACTGAAAAGTCTTGGAGAAATGGAGTGAATGGATAAATGAAGATTCAAATTGTTCTGTTGGTATTTATGATAATAATTTCACTGTCAGGCTGTTCTAAGAATAATTCTGAAAGGGTACAAAATGTTTCTGCAATTAGTGGTCAAAATGTTGCTAAGGAAAATGCTATCATCAAAAGTTCTAAGGAAATTTACCCGCTTAACCAGCTAAAAGACTGTGATATTGAATGGATAACCAAAAAGGGAGGCATACCTTCCGAAAAAAACTGGGCAGCTCTTTACCCTGAGAAGGATGAAGAAAAGATAGTTAAAATAGTTAATCTTGTAAAGTCATGTTCTGATATACATAAATCAACTAAAGATGAATTGGATTTTCTAAGAACAAAACATGGTTATCCAGTTGATATAATAATCAGGATGAAAGATGGAAGCCAGTTTTCTTTAATGTCAGCTATGAAATTAACTGCGAGGACAAGTGATAATGGAACAGAAACAACAGGAACTACATGTAAGGACCATTTTCTTTTAAAATATGAAAAGAGCAATTTGGAAGAGTATTATACAATATACTCTAATGATGCCACTGCATATATACTTGAGCCATCTAATCCAGATTTTCCAAGGGTGGATAACTTTGTAATAACCCCAAAAGACTTTAATTATGGTGATAAGATTTCTATTTCAGGTGGTGGTTGCACTGAAAAGGAAGTAATTATTACGCTTTCGAATGGTAATGATGCGGAAAAGGAAGAGTATGTTATCGGAAAAGTAAAGCCTGTTTATGGAGAATGGCATTGGGATGGCATTATTAGCAAAAATACTAAAACCTATGATGGAAGAGATATACAATTTAAGAACAAAAATTATTATATCGGTATCCAGATGGGTGAAAGTGGAACTCAAAGTGGAATACCAATTGCATTTACACAATCGGATACGGCAAGTGAAGATTCAAATGTTTGGAAAGCTATAGGGCCTGAGGTGGTAGAGAATTTGAAAAGTATTGAAATTATAAATATGAACAGCGAGAGTAAATCAAAGGTTAATTTGAAACTTCCAGAAGATTTTTATGCAACTGAATATATCTATGATGTTGTTCCTGAATTTCAATTAAATGAAGAGAAAAGTAAGCAGATAAAAAAGTCATATAGTTTCAACCTATATAATAGAAAAGATACGAATAAATTCAACTTGTATGGTATCAAAGGTGTTGCTGGGAGATTTGAAATGACTGGTAGTTGCGAAGAACAGCCTAATAAAGCTTGCTTTCCAAACCATTCATGTGTAAAAGCCAAAGTGTTTTCTGGGAGGACTGTATTGGGTCAGGGAGAAATATTTATACTTGACTGTGACCTTCGGAGGGAATTACGAACTGAAAAAAATACAACCTATGATGTAATTTATGCCTGGGTTCCAATTAAAAATGAGAATTCGGCTTACAATTTAGCCATTTGTGTACCAGTGGGTGAAAAAAACGATGCATATATTCAAATAGTTAAAAATATATTAGAAGCGGAATGAAAGCCCCAAGGCAAACAAATCAATTTAAAACAATATTTAATGTTGGAGAAAAAAATGACAAGAGTATATTTTGTGAGACATGCCCAACCAGAACATAGTTGGGAAGATGATAGAACTCGGCCTCTGACCAAATATGGAGTGGAAGACAGTAAAATAGTAACAAAAGTACTAAAGGGTATAAAAGTTCATTGTTGTTACTCAAGTCCTTATAAAAGAAGTTTTGAAACCGTAAAAGAAAGTGCTGAAGTGCTTAATTTAGATATTTTGACGGATGAGAGATTTAGAGAACGAGAAAGAGGACAAAATGGTAATGAATTTGGAATGATTCAGAAACGCTGGAACGACTTCGATTATCATGAAGATGGCGGAGAATCACTTAACATGGTTCAAAAACGTAACATTGAGGCTCTTGTGGAAATTTTAAATAAGTATAAGGATGAAAATATAATCATTGGAACACATGGTACAGCCCTAAGTACGATTTTGAATTACTTTGAGCCATCATTTTGCTATGATGATTTTTTAAGAATTATTGATTATATGCCATACATAATTCGTCTTGATTTTGATGGGACAAATTATATTGGGAAAGAGGAACTATTAATTGTTGAGAAAGAGTTTAAAGGAAATATGGGAAAGGATATTTTAAGGTAAAAGTTCCGTTTGTTATAAATTTATGGTAAAATGTTCTCAAAACTCGAAAGGTCACATTAGATATGTTATTTATATGGATATCTTTATGGGTTCTGACTTTTATTATTTATAAAATCAATGATGATAATAAGGATATGAGGTGGATTGCATCCTTGTGCTTTTTTGCAGGTCTTGGAGCTCTTTGTTCAATTCTTAGAAAGCAAGTATATCCAATTCTGAATTTTCCTCCAAATATAAAATTGCCTATCAAGTATACCATTTTTTTTATACATTCGTTTTCTTATGTATTTGCGCCTTACTCTATGGCGGTATATTGCGTTTTATCATCAAAATGGCTTGTTCGGAAAGCCGCGTTTTTCTATAAGCACTCTAAAGAACTTCTATTAATTCCTCCACTTTTAATGTACTTGATTTATCCGGTACAATTTATGCATAAAGCTCCATTCTTTGCATTATGTATTTGGGTAATACCTTATTGTATATTTTCAAATGTTTTGTTGATAGTATCCTATTTTAAAGAAAAAAACATAAATTTAAAAAGGCAAAAGTTTTTTACATGCCTTATTATTACGCCACCAACAATATTTTCTACTATATCTAATTATTTAATGACAGCGATTGGGAATCATATTGTGTGGAAATATAACAGTGTTGCGGTTGTTATTCTTGTAACTGTTTTTATAGTTGCAAGTGTAAAATATGGTGTTATGGGTGTAAGTGTAAAATTTGAAAAAAATAAAATCGAAAGTACAAGAAAGTCGATAACATTAGGAACTGCAATTTTGACACATACAATTAAAAACGAAATAGCTAAAATATCTATTTGTACAGAGAATCTTAAGCACTATATAAATAGTGAAAAAAGTGTTGAGCAGATTAAAAAGGTTTCAATAGATGATTTTAATCAAATGGATTTATCATTTTCTCATATGACAAACATGATGAAAACCATAAACAGTAATCTTTGCGAAATATCATTGGAAATTGTACAGAAGAACCTTGTAAGTCTGATAGAGGAAAGTCTTTTATTAGTAAAACCTCTTCTTAACAACAAACAAATTTCAATACAAAGAAATTTTGAATTAGAGGTTTCCTTAGAGTGTGATCCTTTGCACATAAAAGAAACCCTCATAAATATATTTAAAAATTCTATAGAAGCTATGTCAAAAGGCGGCTGTATTACTATAAATACATATAGTATTGGAAACTGGGTTGTTGTTGAAATAAATGATAATGGAGTAGGAATTGACAGTGAAAATATGGCATATATATTTGAACCCTTTTTTTCAACAAAAAGCACATGTTTAAATTATGGTCTAGGTCTTTCGTATTGTTATAATGTTATGGAACAACATGGAGGCAAACTGGAAGTTAACAGCACAAAAGGTATTGGAACTTCAGTTTGTTTGAATTTCAATATTAAGAATGTACACATTTTAAATAATGTATATTGTAAAGAGGTTTTATTATATGGAGAAAATAAAAATATTACTTGTTGATGACGATTATTCATGGCAATCAACTATGTCAAGGTTCCTTTGTAAGGAAGAAGATATGATTGTATCAGGGATGGTTGGTTCTAAAAAAGAAGCAATTGATTTTATTAAATCTATTAAAGTTAATGTAATATTAATGGATATAAACTTAACTGAAAATAATATGGATGGAATAGAAACAGCTGTAGAAATATCCCAAATATGTGAATCAAAGATTATTATGCTGACATCAATAAGAAGGGAAGATATAATAATTGATTCATTCACAGCCGGAGCGATAAATTTTATTTATAAAGACGATTATAAACAAATTCCTGACCTGATAAGAAATGTATGCAAAAATTCAACGCCTTATGAAGTACTTATTAAGGAATATCAAAAGCTTAAAAAGGAAGAACAAATAAAAGATCTCTCTCGTTGCGAAAAGGAAGTATACAATCTAATGGAGGAAAATAGAACAAGACGTCAGATTGAGGATATATTAGATAAGAGCGAAAATACAGTTAAAAAGCTAATACGACAAGTATTGAAAAAGCTTAAAGTTAAATCTTCCAAGGAAGCAGTTGAAAAAGTAAATAAATTGGGTATTGAAAAAAAAACGAGATAAAAAAGGGTGTAGAAAATACACCTTTTTTTATCATTATGGGTGTCATTGTGGCACATTCTTTTAACTGAATTCTTGTGCTAGTATTAATTCAAATAAAGATTAAATGAGGGGGTATTTTTAATGAACAGAAGTAAAAAAATATCATGTTTTACAGTAATTATTGCTTTGCTGTTTTCTTCATTAAGCACCGTAGTATTTGCATCTGATACATGGACAACTTTAACGAATTTAAGCAGCGCCAGGTATAGTCATTGTTCGGCGGTTATAGGAGATAAGATTTATACAATAGGTGGATATAATGGAAGCAGTAAATTTAATATAATTGATGAGTATGATGTTAATCAAAAAGTATGGAAAAGAAAAGCAAATATGCCTTTAGCCTGTTCCAATGCAAGCTGTGCAGTTTATGACGGGAAAATATATGTGTTCGGTGGCGTCAACACAAGTCCCATGAACGATCTTCAGGTTTATGATCCAGCTACCGACACGTGGACAAAAAAGACAAATATGCCTACACCAAGATATGGTGCGGATTCGGTGGAATTAAACGGAAAAATCTATGTTATAGGCGGATATACTAGTGTTAATGGTAATTTGGATAATGTAGAAGTTTACGACCCTATAAATGATAAGTGGACTACAAAACAAAGTATGCCAACAAAAAGAAGATATTTGAAAGCTATTGTGTTCGACAATAAAATTTATGCTATAGGAGGTTTAAATTCTGCTGCTTTAAATACAATAGAAGAATATAACCCAGATACGAATACATGGACAACGAAAGCTGGAATGATTGTACCTCGCTATGGGTTTGGAGCTGGAATTATTAACAACAAAATTTATATTTTTGGCGGAAAAAGCAGCAGTAATGTTCTAAATAATGTTGAGTATTTTGACCCTATATCAAATAACAGCACGCAGAAAGAAAGTGTTATCACTGCCAAGTTTTTATTCACCTGTGAGGTAATTAATAACATTGCTTATATAATTGGTGGATATAATGGAACTAAAGCTTTGAATACTTTTGAGGCATATGATTATAGAGAAGATAACTGGGCTAAAAAGATGCCTATGAAAGCTGCAAGACAAGCTCCTGCATCAACACAATATGAGTCGAAAATTTATGTTTCTGGAGGAAACAACGGTTCTATAGTAAATAGCGTTGAAGTTTACGACCCGGTGACGAATAACTGGTCAACATCATTAAGCATGCCCACTGCAAAATATTGCCATGCAATGGTTACTGTTGATGGCAAGATTTATAGTATTGGGGGACTTAATGGCAGTGCACTGAAAAAAGTCGAAGTATATGATCCTATAAAGAATGCATGGGAAACAAAATCTGATATGCCGACAGCAAGATATAATATAAGCGCTGTTGTTTTGAACAAAAAGATCTATGTTTTAGGTGGTACTACTGGCTCGGTTACTGTTAATACGCTTGAAGTGTATGATACGGAGAACAATATATGGTCTAAAAGAACAGGTATGCCGACAGCAAGATTAGGTCTGGACGCTGTTGAGTTGAATGGAAAGATTTATGCCATTGGAGGGAAAGGTACAGATAACACAAATGTTGTTTAAGAATATAATCCAGAAGATGATTCTTGGACAACAAAAGCTCCAATGCCTCAAGCTAAAAGGTTTTTGAGTGCTTCTGCTTTGAATGGAAAGATATATGTTTTTGGAGGTTATACAACTGTTACAGTAAAAAATGTACATGAATTTGATCCAATAAACAATACATGGACGACAAGAGGTTCAATGTTCGATCCTAAATATGGTTTTACTACTGAAACAGTTGGAAACAAAATATATACTTTCGGAGGGTATACAACCACTTATACAAATTCTGTTGAAGAATACACACCTCCAAGGGATATTCCAAACTCTCCGGAAGGACTCAATGTAGAAGAGTCGGAAAATTCACTTCTTGTTACATGGAATGAGTCTGTTGATTCAAATTCTTATGATCTTATGATAAACGGCTCAGAGATAAATAATTTATCAAACCCATCGTATTTGATTAATGATATAGAAGAAAATATGACTTATACTATATCAGTAAGAGCTGTTAATGAAGCAGGTGCAAGTCCTTGGAGTGTAACAATAAACTTTACTTCAAAAACAGAAGAAATACCGACTCAAACTCCAACACCATCTCCAACTTTACCAGTTCTAACACCAAGTGAAACTACCGGAACTCCTGAATTTACACCATCAGCTACACCAGTAATTACAGATTTTGAAACACCGAGTGCTACACAAAATGTTACACCAACGGTAACACCAACAATAACACCAACTGCAACGCCGACATCAATTTCCACTGAGATACCATCTATTATAAGCCCAATGGATTTTCCTGAAGATATACAGAATATACTTTTGAATTTAACAACAAGGGAGTCTATAGAAGTACTAAAAAATCAAGTTTCTGTAATAGAAGATAAAATTAGCAATCTGCCAGAAGGTGAAGAGAAAGATATATTGATGTCAAAATATCAAAGAATAGACCTTGCTATAAAGATTGCAGATATATTGCTTGATTTTAAGGAATTAGGGCTATAGTAATAAGGATGTAATGTAATTAACAAAAACACTGGCTTTTATGGCTAGTGTTTTTGTTATTCTGTATCTTTTAACAGCCCTTCATATTTAAGATGAGTATAATTTTTTTCTACTATAATTTTTTTCAATAGGTGTAAGATAGTTGCAAAAAGAACGAGTGTTCTATATAATGAATGGGAGGACGTGTTAATATGGGTAATACTTAGTAATGTACATATGATAAACTGGACTTGAAAGATCAATGTGAATAGTTTGGCTAATATATAGTTCAAATTGGACTTACGGAGGTTGATACAGTGCCGTATTTAAAAAGAATAACTATTAAATGGGAAAAGGTAGACAATAAAAATTGCTACCCTTTCAATATACCATCAATAAATGGATTGAATTCTCTTGAAATAACTAAAAATGTAACTTTCCTGGTAGGAGAAAACGGCTCTGGAAAATCGACTTTCCTTGAAGCTATCGCTCAAAACTGCGGATTTAGCGTAAAGGGTGGAAGCCGAAATAGTTTACTGTCTGATGAAGTTGATGACTTATCACTTGCGTCGGTATTAAGCCTATCCTGGCTTCCAAAAGTCTCTAACGGATTTTTCTTGAGGGCTGAGTCCTTCTATAATTACGCAAGTTATATTGATGAAGTCGAGGCGGATATCGCTGATCCAATGGAAAGGTATGCTGCCTATGGTGGGAAGTCGCTCCATAAACAGTCTCATGGTGAGTCTTTTCTAGCGCTTCTTCAGAATAGATTCAGAGGCAGAGGAATATATCTTCTAGACGAACCGGAAGCCGCCCTTTCGCCGCAAAGACAGCTCGTATTACTACGCATAATCAGGCAATTGGAAAGAATCGGGAAAGCACAGTTTTTGATTGCTACCCATTCACCGATTTTGATGGCATACCCTGATGCAGACATTCTTTGTTTTGATCAATCTCCTATAAAGGCGGTTCAATATGAAGAAACTGAACATTATCAGATTACAAGAGGATTCCTTAACAACAGACATAAAGTGCTTGAAGAGCTATTTTCAGAGGAGTAGAAGGAAAAACTATGTTAAAATGGCAGTTGACCAGTTATTTTTTTGGAATCACCTAAAAAATTAAATCTAAATATAAATAGAATATCTAAAGTTACCGATAGTATTAACGACCTATGCTTTGTTTATTACTTTTTTAAAATAACTGTATAGACAGAAGGTAACAATATGGATATAGCTACAATTATAGGAGTAATCTTCGGACTTTTTTGCATAATATGGTCAATACTTCTTGGTGGAAGCATCCTAACTTTTTGGGATTTACCATCAGTTGTTGTTGTTGTTGGAGGAGGTATTGCTGCCAGTCTCATTTCATATAAGTTAGCTGAAGTAAAATTAATAATGAAAGTAGTAGTCAAGGTGTTTATTGGGAAAGAATCGTCTCCAATAGATACAATAAAGCAGATGATAGAGCTATCTCAAAAGGCTAGGCGAGATGGTTTGTTATCGCTTGAAGCGGAACAGGAAAACATAAAGGATGAGTTTTTAAAGGAATCCCTGCAGCTTGTAGTTGATGGTGTAGAACCTGAAATTATAGTAGAGTCAATGGATTTGGAAATTGAGAATATGAAAGCAAGGCATGATAAAGGGACCGGACTTTTCAAAACAATGGCAGCTCAGTTTCCTGCCTGGGGGATGATAGGTACTCTAATAGGTCTTATCCAATTACTAAAAAGTCTTGATGATCCATCAAAGATTGGTCCAGCTATGGCAGTAGCATTAATAACTACTTTCTATGGAAGTGTACTTGCTAACTTTATATGTAATCCTATTGCAAACAAGCTTTCATTGAAAAGCAAAGAAGAAATACGGGAGAAAAGAATGGTTATAGAGGGTGTTCTGTCTATACAGGCAGGTGAAAATCCAAAGATCCTAGAGCATAAGCTAAAGACATTCCTATCACCAAAACAAAAGCATGAATACGAGAATACGCTTACAGATGGGAGTGAAAAACAGGATGGTAGAAATGGTTAAGTGTGAGGTGTATTATGAGTAAAACGAATAGAAAGAGCCTTCCCGAAGATGATCCGCCAGAGGGTGCTCCTGAATGGATGACAACATACAGTGATTTGGTTACACTTTTGTTGACTTTTTTTATACTACTTTTTTCTATGGCCTCTGTTGATAGTAAAAAATTTGAAGAAGTAGCATATTCACTTCGATCAGCTTTTATGAATTTGAGCAATGGGGAGACTTTCTATAATAACAATGGAAAAGATATAGTTAGCATTTTTGAAGAAAATATGGTCGATGACATTGACACAAATGAAACCAATAATGAAAGTAAAAGTGGCAGTAATGCAGATTATGATACTGAAAATAAACAAAAAGCAATAACAGAGTTTAAGGAAGAAGTTCAAGCTCTTATTTCAGGATTGAAAATAGATGAGTATGTCCATGTAGTAGATGTAAAAACATCAGTTATACTCAGGATTGATTCTGCAATATTATTTGATGTGGGTAAAGCTGACATAAAGGAGTCTGGAAAGGATACTCTCAAAAAAGTTGGCGAATTAATGGATAAGCTTAACACTAATATAGCAGTGATGGGACATACTGATAATATACCAATTAACACCAGCCTTTTTCCTTCTAATTGGGAATTATCCACAAGAAGGGCAACAAATGTAGTGGTATTTCTTGTAAATGAGTGTAACCTGAATCCAACCAAACTAACAGCAACAGGAAATGGTGAGTTTAGACCCATAGCACCAAATGATTCAGAAGAAAACAGACAAAAGAATAGAAGAGTTGATATTGTTATTGATAAATAAAGTTAAAGCTTATTTTACTGACCCTAGAAATATCCAACAACCGTGCCTGTGAAAATGCAATAAGAACATTTGTTATAGGCCGCAAAAATTGGCTCTTTAGAGGCGCAAAGCGTGGAGACGAAGCCAGTGCAACTCTTTACAGTGTTATTGAAACAGCTAGGCTCAACAACTTGAATCCATATATGTATTTGGTGTATGAATTATATTCTAAACAGAAATAATTTTCTTGGAGTTTAATATGGAGAAAAAGAAGAATAATATTATAAAGACTGTACTGACCAGTGCTGCATTTTGTCTTATTTGAAATATGCCAGATAAACCATTGCGGGCAGGTAAACGTTTATAGTACAATATATTTACCGGATAATGTTGTTTAAGAAAGGACAACGGATGAACCCTATTAAAAGGATTGCATTAAAAGCTTTGTCTTATTCGCGTAAAAATCTGAAAAAGTATTATAAAATTAAACGTAAGCTGCAGAATGTAGCAAATATATTTTTCAGAAAAAGATACAAACTAATGGACCATAAAATCATGACAGGAGACAGGGAAATTCCTGTGCGTATTTTTAGTCCCAAAAGAAAAACAAATTCCGGTGTTCTTGTTTTTTTTCATGGAGGGGGCTGGGTGACTGGAAATATTGATTTCTATACTCATGTGTGTGCCAACATGTCAAATCAAACAGGAAACACGGTTATTTCTGTAGATTACCTTCTTGCGCCGGAACATCCATTTCCTGAGGGGCTTGAGGATTGTTACAACGTAGCAAGGGAAATTTTTCAGAATCTTGATTTGCTGAAGTATAAAGCAAGTGATATTACATTAATTGGAGATAGTGCTGGTGGCAATCTTGCTGCTGCAGTTTCACTGATGGCAAGGGATAAGGGCGAATTTATGCCGGGAAAACAGATACTTATCTATCCGTCCACATATAATGATCACACAGAGAACTCTCCATTTCCTTCAATACGGGAAAATGGAAAGGATTTTTTATTAACTTCAAGGCAAATACAAGATTATATGGACCTTTATGCTCCTAAGGCAGAGGATCGTTTCAGTCCTTATCTTGCGCCATTGCTGGCGAAAGATCTTTCAAATCAGCCGGATACCTTGATTATTACGGCGGAATATGATCCTTTAAGAGATGAGGGAGAGGCATATGGACTACGATTAAAGGAGTTTGGCAATAAAGTGAAGATGCATCGTATGAAGGATGCTGTTCACGGCTTTTTTTCCTTACCATGGAAATCGGAATATGTTATCAGAAGTTATGAGATTATTAATTGGTTTTTAAGCAGCAGCAATGCCAGAAGCGAGGAATTGTTATGAATTATCCAAAAAAAGTAGAGTGGAGCAGGTTGGATAATGCCTCTAAAATTTTTCCGGCAACATGTAGTTACAGGGATCCGAAGGTATTCAGGCTTGCATGTGAATTGGTTGAAGATGTGGAACCGAAAATTTTACAGCTGGCGTTAAATGCCGCCATCAAAAGATTTCCTCTATACAAATCTGTTCTGAGGAGAGGTGTTTTTTGGTATTACTTTGAAACCAGTGATATACAGCCGGTAGTTGAAAAGGAGACTAACCATGTTTGTGCCCCAATCTACAGAAAATACGAAAGAAATCTCTTGTTTCGTGTGTTTTATTATAAAAAACGAATAAATATTGAAGTGTTTCATGCACTTTCTGATGGGACAGGCGCACTTAGCTTCATGAAAACACTGGTATATCACTATTTATTAATCAAGCATAAGGATGAATTTGCATGCAAAGTGCCGGAATTGAATTATAGTGCATCTGTTAGTGAAAAAAATGATGACAGTTTTATCAGGCATTACCCGGGCTGGGATTTTAGAAAACAAATGGTATATGGGATAAAACGGGAGAAGGTTGTCAAAGCTTATCGTATTCGAGGAACCAGACTTGAAGAAAACAGAGTAAAGGTAATAGAAGGCGCAATGTCTGCAAAGGCTGTTTTAGAAGAAGCGCATAAATATAACACAACATTAACTATATTTTTGTCTGCGTTGCTAATCAGTTCAATATATCAGGATATGCCGGCACGAAAGAAACGTTATCCTGTAGTTTTATCAGTACCTATTAATCTAAGGCAATTTTTTAAGTCGGAAACGGCGAGAAATTTTTTTAGCACGATGAGTATAGAGTATCATTTGGGTAAAAATAATTTGGAGTTGAGTGAAGTAATTAAGAGCTTAAGTGAAAGCTTTCAGAGAAAATTGACGGAAGAAAGCTTGAACCAACACTTGAACTGGCTTATAGCTCTTGAAAGAAATCCATTTGCCAGAATTATTCCTTTGCCTTTGAAAAATTACTCTCTTCGAACTGCAAACATTGTTATGGACATGGGGGTAACTGCGGCTATATCTAATGTTGGAAAGGTCTCCATGCCATCTGAGTTTGAAGGTTACATCAATCAGTTCAGCGTTATACCTAATGTCAAGAGACCTCAGATGACGATATGTACCTATGGGGACAGGCTTGTTGTTACCTTTGCTTCGCCATTTCGGGAGACTGAGTTACAAAAGACTTTTTTTGAATCTCTTACCAATATGGGGATTAAAATTGAAATTTCGTCAAACATTTAGGAATAGATGAAGTTATTCAGCAGTCCTTAGGAGCGATAAGTATGATATTATGCAACAACTGTAAGGTTTATATAAGAGATGGTAAATCAATATGCCCATTATGCGGCAATTTCCTGTCGGAAGATAGTCAAGGTACTAAAGGGGAGGAGATTTATCCCGTAATACCACCTGCATATGAACGGCATTTGGTTATCCGTATTTTAGTATTTATTTCGATAGTAGCAATTGTAATCAGCTATATTATTTTTAAAATATTTCCGACAAGCGTCAATTGGCCCATGTTTGTAGTGTTCGGCTTAATCAGCATGTGGCTTAGCATTACTGATGCCTTGCGTAAAAGGCATAATATCACAAAGTCAATTATTTGGCAGGTTATCATTGTATCGATGCTTACTATCTTTTGGGACTGGAAAATAGGTTGGAGGGGCTGGTCTTTGGATTATGTTATTCCGATTTTATGTATAGCTGCCATACTTGTGATGTATGTAACTGCAAAGGTAATGAAACTCAGTACCGGAAATTATATTGCATATTTTTTGGTAGGAGGATTATTTGGTATTGTTCCCGTTTTATTTATTTTGTTTGATCTTGTAAATGTGGACGTGCCTTCAATAATCTCCGTTGCTGTAAGTGTTATATTTCTTTCTGCCATACTTATTTTTCAGGGAGAAAATATTAAAGCGGAGCTGCAAAAAAGGATGCATATATAACATTATAAAGTATCAGATATAAGAGAGCTTAAAACTTGGAATTAATTGGAGAAGTTAATATCCAAAAATCTAGTGAGGGTTGATAAAGACCACAGAAAAAGCCAACTTTCCAGAGCTATAAAGCTTAAAATCTCCATAACTCAGTTGATGCCTTTGGGAAAATTGGCGTTTTCAGTGAGCATTGCTAAATGCCATCCAGGTTTTTATTATTGTTTCAAGTATTCTTCTATAGTTTTGTTACCAATATAAAGTTTATCAAGTACTGCTGTGCCTTTGTGAATTTTAACTACAACGTAAACATCTTTAATACTATTTCCAGAAGTTTTCTCGTTATATAGCTTTTCGGCTGCAGGAGCATCGTTTTCCGGCATATAATATCTATCAAACGGAACTGAAAAATGTAGCGTCTTTTTTGAATTACTGTTTTTATCATCTGTAATATAGGTTATCTTTGATTTAATATAAGCACCCGATTCAGGACGAGTTAGTGAGATCCCTGAAAACTTAGTGAAACCGTTTGCATCGTTTTCAATTAGTACATAGATAACCTGATCTGGATGATAATTTTGAGCATCGTTAACAGTAAATTCAGTATTTTCGGCATTTATATATAGATACTTTCCTCTAAATGGGTCATAAGGGTCTGCCGGTTCAACATGAAATTTGTATTCCTGACCATATAGTAATGTCAATTCATGTGAAAGTATCATCTGAGCTGGAATGAGCAATTGAAGAACTGCAAGGGTTATAAAAAGATAGAGCTTAATATTATTTTTCATCTACACTCACTTCCTTCCTCTTTTTAAGCAACACGATATTTGAGACAATAAAGCCTGTTCCTACAAGTATAAAAGATATACCTCGTTCTAGGAATCCAAGATCACTGTCAAAGAACCGCATAATTATCAATAGTGTTATAACAAGCATACCGCCATTTGTTGGGCCGAGTTTCTGCTTATTTATTCCATAGATAATGGTTCCGACGCCGAGAACAAATACGAAAATATTGTATAAAAGCGCAGGTAAAGTATTTAAATCACTTATAGATCCTATAATATAACATATTGCTGCCAGCAGTGGTGAAGTACTGTACAATGTGGATATAAAGTCCTTTCTTCTTGCATTTTTATAGAAGAGGAAAAGCGCAGACGCAAGCAGTAAGAATACAAGAATATAATCAATAATACCTGCAAAACCGTTAAATTCATTTTCATGGCGGTAGTAATCCCAGCCGATATCCTCCCAAAAGAATTTGAATGTAAATATGAATGACATAACAATAGTACCTAGAGTTCCAACAACAGACAATGGTTTTTGCCAGAGAAACTCAGGTTCTCTTTCTGAAAGCATATCAACCAGCAGAAGAACAGTAAAATAACTGCTGTAAATAACAATCCATAAGCCTGGAAGAACTTTTTCAAGGACTATACCTAATGCAATGCAGAGGTCAATAGACATCATCCATAGCAGTATTACGGAACGGTTCGAGAGGGTTTTTGCCTTTAACTTTTTAATTAGAAATGGTACAAGGGCTGCAAACAACAGCCAGTAAAGGGCAGCATTTCCACCCTCAGCTTGGGAAAAACCAGCCCAGAAAGTTATACCTGTAAGATAGAAGCCTGCCGGTGTAACTGCATCGAAAATGTAAATCAGCGGAAGAATCAAAAGCATCCAGGTAATAATAAAGTTTGCAATATCTCCAGATATATTATAGGTTTGGCTAATCAAAGATATTCCTGCTCCAACAGCCAGCGTAAGGAATGCTGTAGAGCTTTCTGCCCACACGAAGGAGTTTTTCTTTTTTAGCAATACCCATCCGCATAATATCTGAGCAATAATCAGCGGAGCAAGTGAAAGGATTGTTCTTGCAGTAATATTGAGTTCATCCCAGTTGCGCGCGAATAATAGTATGATACCGCTTCCAATTAATATAGCTCCTAATGTACCAAATATTCCAAGAAGAATTTTAAGCCAATTAGCTTCTTCAGGCTCACCATAGTATGTTTTGATTTTCTGAATACTTTCTTCAGGTATGGCTCCGCCAGCTGCTAGTTTAGGCAATTCGGAATACAACCATTTGATATTTTTTATATTCATAAATATTAGCGCCTCCTTATATGTTTATTATACCTAAATTTTTAAAATAATTTTAGATGTCAAAGGTCATCAAATAAATTATAAATTTCCAAAGTGTCATAAGATATTCGCAAGGGTATAGAAAGACTATATGAAATAAATTCAGGCAATAATTTATATATCGCTAATACGAAGATTATGATAAAATAAGATTGAAAATTGTGCAGCAAAATTCAGTATATTAAGAAACATTTAGATTGATATTAATGATGAATTCATAGTAATAAAGAAATATCGGTAAATTTTTCGAAGTGATTTTTGGTATTTAATATGGAGGGGCGAAATGAAAGAAAATCTAAAGGGTGGACTGAACATTAAAATTGCAAAAAAAGTAGCTGTTATATTGATTCCTGTTCTTATCGCAGGATCAGGACTTCTTGTTTTTAGTAGAATTCAGGCATCTAAAGATCAAAAGCTTATTGCCAAAGCGGAAGAAAAAGGGGACAAATACATGGAAGACGAAAACAATGCAAAGGTCCTTGAAAATAATGCAAAGCCCCTTGAAAACGATGTAAAGGCTCTTGAAAATAATGCAAAGGCCTCTGAAGATGCTATTGCTAAAGCGGATAAAACTAAAGAACTGCTAAAAAAGGCTGAAGATTATAAAAAAAGCGGTGACCAAAAATTAAAATCAAGTCAATATGAAGAAGCAATAAATGATTATAAGTATGCGCTTGACATATATAAAGAGCTTAGTGATAAATACGAGCAGGATACAACAGAGAAGAGAAGTGAAATTGAAATAGCAATAATGGTATCCGAAAAAAAGATTGCAGTGCGAGAAAAAAGTGGGGCAACGTCAAGGCCATTTATAGATATAAACTAATCGGAATTACTAAATCGTTTTCTTATTATATTTACAAAAAAGCAATAAAGTTTATCGCAAAAAATAAATGCTTTTCTGCGCGTCTGATTTATGCTTCGAATTATATTTATCTTACTGCGTATGGATTTTTCGGGTTCTTTATATCGGCTGGCTGCTACAGCATATAAGGCATTGATTAACTCCTCCTCGATATGTGATATGTCGTAAAGTAGATTATAAATGGATTGTATACTGGCTTCTATAGACTTCATAAAGTAGCATTTCGTTAACTGAACTTTGACCATTTGCCACTTGGTTTGTAATTCCAAAAGATCCGCAGAGAAATTTGACAAACGTGGCTCCTTGCATTTTTCTGAAATATATCCTAAAAATTTAGCATAATTCTCCCTTGCACCAGATATTTGCTCCAAATTTTTGAGCAAATCAACACTCCACGAGGATTTTGCTTTAAAATCTTTAAATTCTTCTGTCATATTTAGCTTAAATTTGATATCCTCGGCAAATTGTCTTATGTTCTCTGTTGATTTTGAGGTTATTGCTCTTTCAAGTGAAGCTTTCAGAACGGAAGTATAATCAAGTTTTTCAGTTATTGTGCTAACTTGAAAGGTCATATAGTACCCAAAGCCATTCTTAAAAAAATCAAATGGAAGGGTACATGTGTTTTCGATATACAGCCCAGGATCAATACAGGTCAAATTGCTTTCTGAATCTATTCCAATAACAAGACAAAAATGATCATCATGTACTTTATTGTAAAATTTATGCCATGGGCACCAGAAGGCATCAATATATACTGCAACAGGCCTTTGCTGTTCTAAATTTTCTTTGATAACACGCAGTATATCTTCATAACTGCTAGGCGGATGCATATCTGATTTTATTCCACAGTATTTCTCAAACAAGGGGAATTTTAGTTTGAGTCCTGTGCTGATCCTGTTACCCAATACTTCGGGGTGCTCAGGATCGGCAGGTGAATATAAAAAACCTATATCTTCGCTGAAAACCATAGGGGCTTCCCTTTGTAAACTTATTGCGTAAGAAAATAAGAAACTGTCAATACAGTTGTTACCGTTTATATTAATTGGCTTAATATTTAGCATCTATAAAACACTCCATATTCAAATTAAGGAATAGCTGAAATTATAGCCAAGGGATATATTTTCAGCATTACTAAGTAGTTAAAATTAAGTAAAACTTTTCTTAAAATCATGACTAAAGGAATATAGCAATTTTATTTGCCAGTATTAATATTAAAGAGTTTTTACAGAAATTTCAACAAGTTTTTGGAGATTTGTAAAACTTATAGTATAAAAATACATTAGCGGAATGTGTTGACATTAATAATTTAGTGGATTAAAATGTCATAAGAGTTGGGAAAAATAAGAGAAATTTGCCAGTATATGCTGGTGAATAGTAAGGATCTTTTTACCAATAAATGGCTGTGGTTATGTTTTTAGCATTCTAAATTAAAATGGGGGATAGAAAATGGAAGAAAAAATAATGGACTTTATATGTACTTTAAAAGGGGACCCATCAATTAGAGAAAAATTCGGAAGCCAGTCTGATATTGTTCAGGATATAGGCCTTGATTCGCTTCAATTGATCAATTTTATTTTAAAGGTCGAGGATGAGTTTGATATAGAAATTGATTTTGAAGACTTTGATTTGTCGCACTTGAGCTCAATTGATGCTTTTTGCAGCTTTATATCTGAAAGGAAACAGTGATAGGCTAACATGGTTAATACACAAAAAACAAACATCGTAATGGGAGCGTTTGATTCTGAAAACTACTGGCGTGATGAAAACAGTGCAAAGTTGCCTGCAATCAGTGACAGAGAAAATAACAATATAGTTTTGGCTATGGATGAACTGTTATTTCCTTTTTGCTCTCCTGATGACATATTGATCACACGTTTTAAAATGAATCAAGTACATGTGGAATATCTTAGAGGAATAGGCTTTCAATTAAACTGCAATAAAAAAGATGTTGATTTGTCTTATTTGAATGGAAAAATATCAAATCAATCCTGTATTTTTCAACTGCTTTCTGAAGGACAGGAAAAGGATTATTTTAAAAGTATTATTCCTAAAGGTGCTGAGCTTTCTACTTTTGCTATGATAACATCTGCAAGTGATTTTTGCAGAGAATATAATATTATTTTGAATTCACCGGATATGGAAGTTATAAAAAAAGTTAATTCAAAAATATACTCCAACGAATTGAACATAGAATGGAATGAAAAGAACAGCGGTACATTGGCAGAAAGTTATGAAGAACTTCTTGAGGTAGGAAAAAAGCTTTTAGCTTCATCGCCATTTCTGATAAAGGACATCTATGGTGTTTCGGGCAAAGGAAATATGCTCATTGACTCTGAAGGTATCTTTGAGAGAATTGCTTCTTTTATTCACGATCAGGAGAAACGCGGAAAAAATGTTAGATTCATTTTAGAACCATTCCTCGATAAAGAAATGGATTTCTCGTGCCAGTTTTACATTGATGCGAATGGGAGATACAATTTTATATCTGTTCAAAAACTTGTTAATTCCAATTTTGCATACTTAGGTTCATTTACTGCAGAACAGGAATTTTTGGATATGCTCGATAGGATGGGGTACTTTAAAAAAATGGAGTTATTAGCTCATAAATTATATATCTCAGGCTATTATGGGCATGTATGTATTGATTCGATGCTTTTAAAAAGTGGGGAAGTCGTACCGGTAGTGGAAATAAATGCAAGAAAATCCATGAGTCTTATAAAGAACTCAATTGATAGATTTTTAGCTCAGTATTCGGTGCAAGGCAGTTTGACACACATATCGGTTTCTTTTTCATCAGAAGTTTCTTTTGCGGATATATTACAAAGGATGCACGATGAAGGAATATTGTATAAACCGGGTGATAAAACCGGCGTATTTCCGTTAAGTGCCAACACACTTTTTATTAATAGAGAGATAAACCTCAATGCTGGTAACAGTCTAAAACCAAACAAAGGCAGGCTATACATATCTTTAATTGACAATAGTAACGAGGGAAGAGACATACTTTTAAACAAAACAAAAGATATGCTATCTGAACTTTCATTTAAGATTCATTAGTTTGTCTAATTTAGGGGGAATTTCATATGGGGAATAATACAGTAACTATCTTGTGCTCAGGATTTGGGCTTGGTTTTTATACGCCTGGGCTCATAATAAATTATAATCTTAAAAAGAAGCAAGTTGATACAGAAGTACTGGTTTTCGAAAATTATATAGTCAAAGATAAAAAGGAACATATTAATGACAGTAAGAAGGCATATCATGAAAACTTTTCAGTTGCACTGATTGCGCAAAAACTTCCCAGGGATATGAAGCAAAGCATCGATGAAAATGCGGTGGAAGAGCTTTTGTTAGGTTGGAAGAAAGAAGACAGGTGTAATTTTATCGTACTTTCCGGACATTGGGTATATATCCTTGATCGGTACTGTGAAATGATAAAGCCCAAAAAAGTGAATGTAGACCTGTTATATATTGATTCTGAATTATCTCCTTCATGGAAAAGCCTTAAAAAATACAATCCGGAATATAGCAGTCGGTATCATGAAAAATGGATCGTTAACGCTGAAAAAATGGAAGCTTGCTTTAAAATTCCGGTTACCGAGAGGTCTCCAATTCCTTTCAGGCAGAGAAGAAACAGTATTGTAATTCATGGTGGAGGCTGGGGAATGGGTACATACCAGAGTAAAATACCTGAACTGGAAGAACAGAGCTTTTCACTGGATATTGTTGCATATGAACAAAGTGAAGCTAAAGATCAAAAGCCGGGAAACAGGTATTTTATGAATGATCCTTCCTGGTCTGCATGGAATAGAAATGAAAATGGAGAATATGGTTTTCCGCCGTTAGGAGAGATCAAGGAAGGCGAAAAGCCAGTGTTTACCAGTAAGGAAGAATACCACAGGTGGTTTGATGTTACTTGTGAAGCGAAAGCGATCGTAAGCAAACCGGGTGGAGGTACGATGATTGACTCATTGTCATCCGGGACCCCTATCGTATTTCTTGAGCCCTTTGGAAAACATGAAAAAAAGAATGCTGAATTGTGGGAGCAATTAGGTTTTGGAATTCAGTATGATAAATGGAGAGAATCAGGCTACTCAATGGATGTGCTTGAAAGATTGCATGAGAATATTATCAGGGCAAAGGATAGCATACCTGATTATGTATGCGACTACATAAAGAATTTAACTGCCAGGGGGGAAAGTTGATGCAGCCACAAACAGGTATGAAGCTTGATCAGAAAGAATTTGATGTACTTAAAAGGACCATAAGAAATATGGCCGTTTCAAGGAGAGAAAGAAAAAAGAATTCAGAATTTGCGACGTATCTACCCGAATCGGTAGGCCTTAAATTGACAAACAGATGCAATTTAAGGTGCAAACATTGTTTTCAGTGGAATGAGTCAGGCTACCATCGGTTTATGGATCATGACTGCCAGTCTCTGGATATGGATATTGACTTATTCAATAAGATTCTTGTGGAGACTCAAGAAATAAAATCAAGGCTCTATTTATGGGGAGGAGAACCTTTATACCACAGTGACTTTGACCGGATTGCGGGATTGCTTGAAAATAATCCGAGAGAAATGGCAATGTGCACAAATGCGACCTTACTCGAAGAAAAAATGGACGCAGTATGTAAGATTTCTTCCCAACTGGAACTATTGATAGGTGTGGAAGGCTTTGAAGAGGAAAATGATGAAATCAGGGGAAAGGGAACGTTTTCAAAGGCAATGAAAGGAATAGAAAGCCTGAAGCGTTTGAGGAAACAGGGTTTATTTAAAGGGAAGATCTCTGTACATACCGTTGTCAACGACAAAATGTCAGGGAAATTGTATTCACTTATGGAGTACTTTGAAGAGATGGGAATTGATATGGTTATGATTTGTTTCCCATGGTATATTTCTGAAGAATGTTCAGAAAATATGGACTGCTTTTTTTCTGAAAAGTTTGAATGGTTAAATAAACTTGATCTTAATGAGAAAAGGAGTTGGAATGCCTTTAAGTATAAGCTTGATCCTGGGAATATCGGTCCATTGATGAAGGAACTTGAGAAAATTAATGAAAAGGTATGGAGAAACCGCATTCGTTACCAACCGGACCTTGAGTTTGATGAGATTGAGGATTTTGTAATGGGCAGGGATATATCTAGAAGTAAGACCAGGAAATGCCTTGCTATTTCAAACCGCATGGATGTTGATCCTGACGGAACCGTTTCTGCATGTAAATTCTTTTCAGAGTTTAAGATTGGCAATATAAAGGATTCCAGCGTTTATGATCTATGGAACTGCGAAAGCTTTAAAAAAGTAAGAAGCTTAGTCAACGCCGGCTTGATGCCCGTATGTTCGAAATGTAGTGCTTTATACCTGCATGGGCTGCATGAGGTATGAGAAACGGGGGATTAATCAATGGAGTGCGGTAAATTAAATGTTGGTATCATGGGGTGTGCAAGGATAACTTCGAATGTAATAATTGAGCCGTCAAAGGAATTAGGAGGATTAAGTCTCTATGGCGTAGCAAGCCGCAGCCGTGCAAAAGCTCAAGAATATGCGGATGAATTCGGAATAGCTAAGGTGTTTGACAGCTATGAGGCACTCTTGAGTGATCCGGCAATTGATTTTGTTTATATTGCGCTTCCAAACCATGTGCATGGTAAGTGGATTGAAGAAGCTGTAAAAGCCGGAAAGCACGTGTTTGTGGAAAAGCCTCTTTGCTTAAAAAGCGGGGAGATTCCGTCAATAAAGAAGGCTCTCACTGAAAACCGGGTTGAATTGCTTGAAGGCCTTATGATTCAACATCATCCGTGGCAGGATTTTGTAAAGCAGCTTGTGCACGGAAGGAAATATGGAGGCTTAAAACGAGTATCAACCAAGCTTTGCATTGTTCCAAAATATGATTATAAAGAGAGCTACCGGAGCATACCTGAAATGGGGGGAGGAGCTTTTTACGATCTCTCATGTTATTGGCTCCAGTTTCTGCAACATATCATAGGTTTGGAAACTTGTGAAAATTTCTTAGGAAAATCCGGGTTTAGCGGTCCAAATGGCTGTGACTGGACTTTTGATGCTGCCTTAAGGTATCGAGGAGGAATTGAAGCAGAATTTCTATGTTCTTTTGAAATGCCTTACAAAGCTTGTCATGTGCTTGAGTTTGAAAACGCGACTGTAAGGATCAAGGATTTTTTTAGATGTATACTGGGCTGCTATAAACTTACAGTTGAAATTGAAGAGACTGACTCAAAAAGCATAGAAAAAGTAGTGTTTGATGCTCAAAGTTATTATATAAGCCAATTAAAATATTTTGTTGACGTGCTCCTTGGCAATAAAAAGGGAATAAACGATGACCTGCTCCGGCAGTCATTTGAACGGGTACGATTAATGGAAGAGATCATGGCAAGTGCAAAACAGGGGGAATAATTCAGTGTCGATCATTAAGGTGGACAGCCTTTGCAGAACATTTAACTATTATGAAAAAGAAGTAGGTTTGGTAGACTCTCTAAAAAACCTTTTCTATAGAAAAAACCTGGTAAAGGATGCTGTTAAAAATATATCTTTTCAAATAGAGCAGGGTGAAGTGGTTGGATTTTTAGGGCCTAATGGTGCCGGGAAGACCACTACCTTAAAAATGTTGTCGGGGATATTGTACCCAAGCAGCGGAAGCGCAGTTGTTATGGGCTATGTACCCTGGGAAAGAAAAGCAGAATTCAAAAAAAGCTTTTCGATTGTTATGGGGCAGAAAAGTCAGTTGTGGTGGGACTTGCCTGCAAATGAGTCATTTAATCTGAACAAGCACATTTATGGCTTGGAGGATAAGGCTTTTAACAATATAGTAACAGAACTTTCAGAGCTTCTAGATGTAAGGGATCTGCTCAAGGTACAGGTTAGAAGACTTTCACTTGGCGAAAGAATGAAAATGGAGTTGATTGCTTCTCTGGTTCATAATCCCAAAGTCATGTTTTTGGATGAACCTACCATTGGCCTTGATATAGTATCACAGAAGAAAATACGGGAATTTTTAAAATACTACAATGTACAGAATAAGACGACCATTATTCTGACAAGCCATTATATGAAGGATATTGAGGACTTATGCCAGCGTTCGATCATAATAAATTCCGGAAAAATAGTGTTTGACGGAGAACTTTCCAATGTAAACGAGGTGTTCAGCCATAAGAAGATAGTAAAGCTCAGGCTTGAAAAGTTGGTTGATAAAGCTGTGATAGACGCTTTTGGCAAAATAATTGCTTTTGAAGGTAGAGATGTTACCCTCGAAGTGGACAAGCAGGAGCTAAAGCAAAAGTTCCAAATGATTTTGGAAAAACTGCCTGTACTGGACTTTAATATTGAAGATGTACCTATTGAAGAAGGAATTGCACTACTGTATAAAGGAGGGGGACAGGAGAATGAAAGGATTGATGAAGTATAGAAAGACTTTTTCATTGAGCTTGAAAAACTCAATGGAGTACAGACTAAGCTTCTTTCTGAGTATTTTTAGTTGTGCCTTCCCTATAATGATACAGTTTTTTTTATGGTCGGCAGCATATAGCTCAAAAAAGACTGAAATTTTCGGATACAGTTATCTGCAGATCATTGCTTATTCAATTCTTGCCAGTTTGGTTTCAAAGTTGACTGCTGCAGGTTTTGAGTATGAAATGTCTGAGGATATAAAGAATGGCGGGCTAAACAAGTTTATTGTCCAGCCTATAGGATATTTTTTCTATAGAATGTGTCGGTTTTTTGGACAAAAGCTGGTACAGATGATGATTATATTTATGGTTATTTTAGGTGTAGTTGTTTTTTTTGGAATATCATCCGGTTCTAAAATAGAGCCTATAAGGGTTTTGATTTTTACTTTTTCAATAGTTCTGGCACTGATGCTCAATTTCCTTATTTATTTCAGCCTCAGTACCATTGCTTTTTGGATGGAAGAGGTTTGGGGAATTTTTGTTACTTTTGGTCTTATTGCTAATATTGCAGGCGGAGGAATTTTTCCTCTGGATATTTTTGGAATTAAGATACAGATGATACTTGGCTGGCTTCCTTTTCAATATATTATTTTCTACCCGGTAAATATATTAATTGGAAAGTTCGGAAGCGGATTGATTTTTCAGTGTTTTGCGTTTCAACTGTTGTGGATTTCGATATTCCTGCTTTTTTCTTTTATCATGTGGAGCAGAGGACTTAAAAAATATGTAGCGATTGGAGGTTGATTCAATGAGCAGGGTTTTAAGCGAATTAAAAAGGTATGGAGTTATTTATATGCTGTTCGCTAAAAACTGTTTCATCTCTCAGATGGAATACAGGTTGAATTTTATTTTCAGCTGCATGATTGAATGTGCCTTTTTGATTGTCAAGATACTCTATGTGGTTGTAGTATACAATATCGGAGAAAGAATTAACGGACTGACACCTGATGAAGTACTGCTTTTTGTAGGTGCATATACTGCGATGACGGGGATTTACGTAATGTTGTTCTGGAAGAACTTTACCTCACTTCCGGAGCATATACGGACAGGAACTTTGGATATGTATATGGTCAAACCGGTTTCACTGCAGTTTATTACTACCATGAGATATGTTGATATAGGGCTTCCGGTGCCAAATCTGGTTGGCGGTATTGTAATGATTGTACTTGGATGGAAAAGGGTTGGCATTGAAGCCAATCTACTCAATATCACTGGGTTTGTTGGATATATGATTATGGGTGTTTTCTTAACCTATGCAATATTTCTGCTTCCGCAGCTTTTGGCTTTTTGGGTTGTAAAAACCGGAGGTTTGATTGAAATAACCAGTTCCTTATGGGATTTTAACAACATGCCCATGACGATTTATAATAAGTGGATTCAGAGAATTGGAATATATGTTTTACCGCTGTTTATGATAACAAATTTTCCACCGCTTTTTGTATTGCATAAAATGAATACACCGCTTATTTTATGGGGCATAGCTGCTCCGATTATATTTATGTTTGTTACAAGAAAGATTTGGAGCGTTGCAATTAAGAGTTATACAAGTGCAAGTAGCTAAGAAATAAGTGAAATAGCAGAGGAAGTTATATATAAAGATTATTTATATTTTTAGGGGTGAATAAGATGAATGATTGTTTGTTAAAAGATGTGGCCCGGCAATTCGGGACACCTTCATATATGTATGATGGGGATTGTATTGAAAAGCAATATAATACTTTGCGGAGCTTTTTACCTGAGAATTTTCAAATATTTTATTCTGCAAAGGCTAATCCTCTTTTAGGTATTTGCCAGATTATGAAGAATATGGGCAGCGGGATTGAAGTCGCTTCTGTAGGAGAGTTGTATCTGGCTCAAAAAGCAGGTTTTACGCCAGAACAGATTATATTTACAAGTCCGGGAAAAACTGCACAAGAGCTCATATATGCAGTTGAGAGTAACATATACTGCATCAATATTGAATGCACTGAGGAAGCGGTATTATTAAATCAGATAGCTGAGGAACGGTCTAAAATAGTTAACATTGCAGTCAGAGTCAATCCAGACTTTAATTTGCAAGGATCAAGAATAAAAATGAGTGGTGTTTCCTCACAGTTTGGAATTGATCAGGGAGAAGTAAAAAATGCATTTGAGACGTTAAAGACACTTGCGAATATCAAGCTTATAGGAATCCACGTCTACTGTGGGACTCAGGTACTTAGTTCACAGAGCCTTTTAGAGTGCTTTGAAGAAGAGATCAAGCTAGCGCTAGCACTTTCGGATGAATTTGACTTTAGTCTGGAGTTTTTGGATTTGGGAGGAGGTTTTGGGATCCCTTACTTTAAAAACGAATACCCTTTAGATATAGTTCTGCTAAAGGATGGAATGAGCAAATTGATTAGAAACTATGGAACAAGGCTCGAAAAGACGAGAGTTGCAGTGGAAAGCGGTAGGTTTTTGTTGGCTGAATGCGGTTTATACCTGACAAAAGTGCTTTACGTAAAGAAATGTAAAGGCAGTAAATTTATTGTATGCGATGGGGGATCAAATCATCATGCGTCTTCAGCGTTTCTAGGAAGACATGTCAGAAATAATTTTCCTATGAGAGTATTAGAAAAGAGTGAAAACTGCGAAGAAGTAACTGTGGTTGGTCCGCTTTGTACTCCTACGGATGTAATTGGACAAAAGGTTTTGCTGCCGACCATAGAAACCGAAGATATAATTGCTATAGAAAAATCCGGGGCATATGGTTTAACTCATAGTCCGGTAATGTTCCTAAGCCACGAAATGCCTATAGAGCTAGTAAGCTACAAAGGCGAAATAAATGTTGCAAGAGAAAGAGGCAGAAAGGAGGATTTCCTTAAGAACCAGCTGAGTCTGTTTTAGGGAGAGGACATGGATAAAGGTTTTAATTTAATTGAGTATATAACGAAAAGAAGGGATGAGGGCATCATCATCTGGCTCCTCAACATTGGAGCCGAAAAATATTGGAATAAGATTAGTGCAGGAGTTGTGGACCGTAGTGAGGATATGATTGTAAACCACACGGAGGAAATGAATTTATTGCTATGCCGTGAACAGGATATAATGATACTCAGAGAGCAGCCGGATGCTCGGTATTTGAATATGTTAAAAGAGCTGGGTTTTTCTGTTCCGCGCATTCTTACTCCTTCAAAAGGTGATCCCTTAACTCCGATTTCTGAATTGGTTTTAAATGATGAGGAGCTTCAGGAACAATTAAGGCAAGCTGCAGAAAGCAATGAACAGGTTTATTTTGTTCCGTATGCAGTGACCAGTTTGGAGGAGAAGATTGCTGAAAATTGCGGTCTTAAAATTATCGGTGCGCCTTCTGATGTTAATGCAAAGGTCAATGATAAGGTGTTAAATAGAGAAATAGCAGAAAAGCTTGGTTTGCCTGTGTGCAAGGGGATGATATGTACGACGGTGGACGAGATAAGAGAAGGATTTAATGTTTTGACAAAGGAAGCTCCGTGTTTTAAAAGAGTTATAGTTAAGGAGCCGTATGGTGCATCTGGAAAAGGTCTTTACACAGTAGAAAGTGAAGATAAATTAAATGGAATTCTATTAAGGCTGTCCCGTTTTGCAAGAAGTAATAAGAATGCTAAATTTCTGATTGAGGGATGGTACTCCAAAAAGGCGGATGTCAATTACCAGATATATATTTCACCTGACGGGAATGTTGATGTGTTTTCAATTAAGCAGCAGATATTGAACGATATCGTTTATATTGGCTCAAAGATAACTCCGGATTTGGACAGGGAAATTATAGATCAATACAATGCCTATGGGCAGGAAATAGGTAAATATTTATACAGCATAGGTTATACAGGGGTTGCAGGGATTGACTCTATCATCACAGAGGACAATGTCATAATACCAATAATAGAAATAAACGGCAGATTTACTCTTTCAACCTATATATCTTTCATGCAGAACATACTGGGAGAAGAGAAAAAGCTCATGTCAAGGTATTTTAGAACCATTACCAATTCACCAGTAGATTATGGAGAGATTTGCAGGTTATTCGAAAAAGAGGGGTTGTTATATACTCGCGAGAATAGAAGCGGTGTATTCGTATATACAGCTGCAACGCTCCCAAAAGAGAGGATCGACGAGAGCGGATACCTTAAAGGAAGGTTGTTCCTGATAATTGCAGCGGATCAATGGAATGAACTCAATGATATCAGTGAACGGGTTGAGAAGATCATACAAGGAATAACGGCGAAACAATAAAAATTTTAAATATAATAAATGGAGGCAGAACTATGTTAAAGCACAGGGAAAAAATATTAGAAATATTGGCAAAATCATTGGAAAGTGATGTGGAACAACTAAACGGAATTGATGATAACTATGACTTGAGCCTTATTGGGTTGACATCGGTTATTGCAATAGAAATCATTGTTTATCTTGAAAATGAGTTCGACATTTTTATAGATGAGGAAGATTTATTTACCGACAACGTAAATACACTTGGGAAAATTGATGAATTGATTGCCAAATACACAGAAGAGGGCGTGAAAATTAATGGTTGAGAAAAATCCCTGGATAGATAATATATTATCCTCGAAAAAATCCCAAGGGTATGATTGTGTGGTAATGTATTCAGGAGGAAAGGACAGTACATATCTCCTTTACCTGATGAAAAAGGTGTATCAAAAAAAGGTTATAGCAGTGACTGTGGATAATGGGTTTGAAGATGATTTTACATGGAAAAAGATGGGGAATGCTCTGGAAGTGCTTGATGTGCCTCATGAGGTTATAAAGCCTGGTACGGACAATTTTAAATGGATGTTCAATTCTATGATTACTGAATATGAGCTTTTTAAGAGAGAAAATACAAACCATATTTGCTTTATATGCCATTATGTGATGAATGCTTGTGCAGCCAGATTTGCAGCAGAGAATGATATCCCTTTTGTAATTTCAGGATTGGAACTGTCCCAGCTAAACAGTGGAAGAGTATCCGAACTTAAGATAGACGGGAATGCAAATGCAATTGCTGAAAAATCAGCAAGGATTATTCTAAAAAATGCGTTGAGTGCATTCGAGAAGACTAAAAATTATAAAAACATACCGTCATTCCGTGACTTTATTGATAAAACACTTAATATTCCAAAGCAGGTGAATACATTATTTCCGTTTATTTATCTTGACTATAATGTAAAAGGAGTAAAGGATTTTCTGGAACAGGAAATAGGCTGGACTCCTCCTGTAGACAAAAGCAAGGATGAATATTATTCTTCAGGATGCTTGCTTGGAAACATTTTTGATGTGTTTGAGCGTACAGGTATCATACAAATCATGGAGAGAAGCCAGGTGAAACAGTTAATTGAACATAATGGCCTGGACGAAAAATTCAGCAATATGTTTGATCATTATAATAAGGAGTCGTATGATTTGACAAACCCCTTATTTGATAAACTGGAGATAAAGGAATTCATGGCAGATCACTGCAGAAGAAAAGAGGTTGCTTTTAGTGTATAGAGTAGGAATTTTGTTGAGATGACTGCTGGTAAATGACTTTTGTAAACAGGATGTAATTGGTCTATTTTCATAAGAAGGGGAATGAAAGGATGAGGTATGTTATAACGAATGTTGAGACATCAGAAGGATCTCACTGTTTGTACTCAGCTATGAGTTTTGCACTGCAGAAAAGTAATTTTAAATTGTCTGAGACAGATATATACTTTTTGGGTAACGGGTTGAGTTTGTGGTATAATAAGGGCTCGAATTTCAAATGGGTAATACCAGATATCGAAGTGTTGGAAAGTCTGCAAGCTAATTGTGAAATGCCAATATGTTTTTCCTTTAACGTGGATGATGATTTCTACCGCAGGGCTTATCAAGCGATAAGGGAAGACAAAATTGTGTTTCTTTATACATACAGCCAGTATCTTGACTATAGTGATATATATTCAGGCAGCGCAGGTCATGAACACATCATCAACTTGTATGGATATGATGAAGAAGAGGACAAGGCATATGTATCTGATTCCTATTTGCTGGATTATTCGGGGAAAGTGTTGACGTACAATGGTCTTGCGACTTTGAGCAATATAAGAAAGGGTACATGGGGTTGTGCTTGGTTTGATCAGATTCCTGAGAACCAGATTTCCAGAGATAAAATCTTTCAAATTGCGATCGGTTATATCAGAAAATTCTTAACCGAAGAAAAAAATGAACGTGGTGATTACTATACTGGAAGAGCCGCATTTAAAGAGTTTTTTGAAGAATTTGATGAGTTGATGACCTATGATGACAGTTCGTTTAAGGATATAACTCAAAAGATATATTATGATCTTAGAATTGCAAATATAATGCATATCATACATTACTTGAAAAGTTTTGTTTTTGAAAATAGTGCTTATTTCGGCGGTAAAAGCGACATGTTGATTAGCAGCATGGAAAAGCTGTATCTTGAATGGAAAAAGCTTTTGGCTAATATTTATAAGTCAGGGTTCAGCTTGAATAGAAAGAGTTTTCCTGGAATTAAGAGAAAGGCATTTGAGCTTATTGACAGTCTTTCAGCTATTCTTGAGGAAATGATTTAAAGAAAGTTGGTGGTTGAGTTGATTATTAGGATGTTAGAAAAAAGTGATTATGATATTATGTATAAACTATATGCATGCAATATCAAACAGCAGTAGGAACTAACCTTTGAGGTCATGACTTCTACTATTACAACTATCAATTCAACAATAATCAAGCTGACCAAGTGTGAATTATATCCAAATATTTAATTATTTGATTGAATATTTGGATATAATTTGGCTACAACACGCATTGGTGTCCCGCAAAGAAGCGTAAGTAATTTTTCATGCATGCCTTAATTCAACACGTCGTTCCGTGCAGCACTTCATTTTTACCCCCGCATCCAGGGAGCTTCTTAAGCGTAAATCCTGCATCTATAAGGGCTCTTTTAACAGCACCTGCTACAGTAAAGGTTGAACAAGTGCCATAAACTTTAGTCTTTTTCCCGATTTCCATAAGCAATTCAGGGCGCCATATTGATGGATTCTTTTTGGGACTGTGCCCGTCAAGAAACCAGACATCACAGGAGTTTTCAAGCGCATTTACCATTTCGAGAGCTTCTCCTATCCAAAGGTTTATATCAAGTGTTCCAAAGGAGCGCTGTATTTTCATTGAATGCCATCCGGACCTTGTAGTATCAATGAGGCGGTAGGCATTTACAAGAGTATCAATTTCATCACCTGCACGATCTTTAAATTCACTCAGAAGATGAAACATTCTATCCGGGTCCATAGGATATAGTTCAACTGTATTATATTCTATAGAAATATTTTTCAAGCCGCTTTCTTGCAAAAACTCCATAAGAGAAATTACTACCCGCCCAGCACCAAAGCCTGTTTCACCAATTATTAAAGGAGTCTTTGCTTCTATTCCCGCAGCAATACGATCAATTAGGTTGTTATTCCTGAAATAAATCTGCTGTGCTTCGTCCAAGGCACTAACTACATCAAAATAACGATCATCAAAATGTTCATTTACAAGATACGATGGTATAAACATATAACACATTCCTTTTCATAAAAATTTTTATAAAATAATATCAATTAATCAAGCAACTGCACCAGAGTTGATGCTTCTACATCCTTTTTTGTTACCGAAAATTTCTCCCATGCTCTTGACTTCCATCTATGAAACATGAAAATTCCTCTTATCCACTCGTCAATTCCAAAAGATATCCACACACCCACCAATCCTAAATGGAGCTTAACACCAAGCACATAGGACATTGAAACAGCTATTGACCACATAAATACCAGACCAAGGATCAGTATATACTTTGCATCACCTGCACCCTTCAGAGATGAGCCTAGAATTATGTTACAGGCTCTTCCGGGCTCTATTAAAACGGCGATAATAAGTAGTAAGCTTCCTGTTGCCAGTATATTTAGATCATCGGTAAACAAATCCAAAATGAATCGACCAAATATTGCAAATAAAACTGCTACAGATAAAGATATAATAATTGCAATTCTAAGGCTTCTAAGGCTTGTCTTATAAGCATCATCCATTTTACCTGCACCAATCAAACGGCTTACGATTATCTGCGTTCCCTGACCAATTGACAAGGAAGACAACATTATAAACAGCATAAGATTAAATACATAAACTTTTGTAGTAAGAGCGTATGCACCCATTGTACCAACAATTGCAGTAATTACAATTTGTGATATATTATAAGATAATGATTCTCCGGCAGCAGGTCCACCAATTTTGAGAACTTGTGCCAACACTTCTTTAACAGTATTTAACGGCAGAGATACAATATTTTTTATAGAAAGATCTATATCAATTTTCCTAATCAATATAACCATTATAACAATCAGACCGATTAACTGACTAGAAACAGTCGATATTGCTACACCTTTGACTCCTAGGACAGGTGCGCCGAATAAGCCATATATGAAAATGCTGTTTCCGATTATATTTAAAACGTTTGCTGCCATATTTACATACATAGGATATTTGACAAATCCATGGCTTCTTAATATATCGGAAGCGGTGATACTAATAGATGTTATGAAAGAAAAAGTCCCAATAATAGTAAGATATTCACGGGCATGGTCATAGATTTCTTTTTGGAAATTCATAATTCCAAGTATTTTTCCGGCAAATAAAAACAGCAAGAAACTGATTAACAATCCTAATACCGTGTTGAAAGCAATTGATACTATTGCAACCTCAGAAGCTTTTTTATTATTTTTTGCACCTAGATATTGCGAAATTATTATGGCAGATCCACTGGAAACGACCTGAAAAAACAGTATTATAACGGAAACATACTGACTGGATGCACCTACCCCAGCTACTGCATTATCTGAATAAGAACTTAACATGAAGGTATCAACATTTCCGAAAAGGATTCTTAATAGCGATTCGATAAATATCGGCCAAACAAGTGTAAATAAGCCGAACTGACGTGTAGTGTTTTGGGCGTCGTTCATATAAATCAACTCCTGTAATAAATGTTATAAAGAATGAGCACAACAAATAATAAAATTAAAAGTGTGTTTTATAAAGCGGCACTAATTCTTTAAGTGAAATAAATGGAAAGAAATTAATTGTAGATAGATACAATACCGGACACTATTTGAACAAATATATAATGATACATATTGTACTTTTTATGTTATAACTTCAATTTGCTACTTTAGTATAACACGAAAGTTGATATTTTACTATTCACTATTTTATTTTTTATTTCGAAATCTTATGATTTTAAATTTCAAGATGGTGTGTTTACATTCTCATATTGTTTTAATATGCTGGAAGATAGTATAATTGAGTTATAAAGGTTTAGAAAGGAGTGGCAGCAAGGATGTTATTTGTAATAAATGCAATTAAGAGATTCACTCACATATCAATAATTAAAGGTTAATATACAAATAAATAATTAGTTAATGAATATATATGCAGAAGCTTAAGTAATTTTTGTGAGATATTTGAGAGGAGACTAGTACAATGATAAGAAGTAAAAGACTAAACTCAGTATTAGAATTAGTCATTTGTTTAGTATTATTATCAACAGCATTAATTACCCGGCAAGGTAATGTAAGTGCAGCTGCTGATTTCTCAACATCGGGAGGCGGGTCAACAAGCGGTTACACAGTTGGTAACTTTACAGCTGCTTTGAATTACTCAAATTCGCAATTAGCAGTTACTCTGACGCCAAAAGTATCTACAGCTACAACTACTAATCTATGGTATACAAATGTATCTAATCCGACAGCATTGAGCCAGGCAGTAGCAGGATATTCTACCGGTTCAAAGAACTCATCAGGTAATTATGTAGTTAATATTTCAAATCCTTCAATTCCGTCAGACGGCACTATCTATTTGTTCCTAGCAACTAACTCAGGAGATACAGGTTGGGTAAAATGTAATGTTTATGGAGCGATAGATCCAACGTTAACACCTACAGCTACACCTCAAAAAACACCAACACCGGCAATAACTCTTTCGACTCCGGTACCTGAGCCAAGTTCTTTTCCGGATGAGTACATAAGTTCTAATTGGATTAATGAGCTTGGACTTGGAAGTGTGAGAACTTCACCTGTAATTAACTCCAATTGGGCTGAAAATGATGCACCCTCTACAATATACAAAACAAAGAATGTAACAGGAGCAGTGGGTACAAATGACTGGATGAGTTCTGTTCTATGGCTGCCTTTTTCAGAGCCAATTTATGCGCACCCCCTTGCATATAAATTCACCAAATCAGGCCTAAAGATAAGTATGCCTCCAAAGCAGTATTCTAAAGATACTGATGGAGATATTGAGGTCATAAGACGGCTTGATGAAAGTGTACCTGGCACAATAGATTTTACTGTTGGTGCGGAAAGTTTTAATCCTACAGATGCAAGAGCTGATAAACTTGGAGATTGGTCAGCAGATGTAGTTATGGCTGATGGGTCAAAAAGCATAAAATCAACTATAGCACACGGAAGTCCTTTTGCATATTTTACTTTTATTGGGTGTAATCCTAAGGTGGTCTTTAATACTGTTCCCGAGGTGATAGATGAAGGACAAAGTTTGAAGGCCAAGATTAATGGAAAGTATTACGGCTTTTTTGCTCCAACGGGTTCAACATGGAGTGGAATAGGTACTAATACAATTACATGTAATCTGCCTTCAGGAAAAAACTATTTTTCATTAGCAGTTTTACCATCTGAGGAAGCATTTGAATTCTATAAACAGAGGGCATATGCATTTATAGTTGATACGGAGGTTAAGTGGGGATATTACAGTAAAGACAGTTCGGTAGTTACAACATTCAAAGTGGCTACCGAGGTAAAGGAAGGTACAAATACAGATACCATATTTGCATTATATCCTCATCAATGGAGAAGTAATTCCTTGATTAGCCCGTTAAGCTACACTTATGATTCAATTAGGGGTAATATGAAAACGGTTTCAGGTAAGATGTTTCAGACCAGGTATACATATAATGGAATTCTTACCAATATGCCTGGAGTTGATAAAGATGACAACACAAGTATAAATACATTAAAGCAGATGGTAGACAAATTTGAGGCGGAAAAAATAAAGTTTACGCTTGAAACATCAGGCTCAGGTTTTGATACTTACTGGACAGGTAAAACATTAAATGAAATGACTCAAGTATTACCTATTGCAGAACAGGTGGGTGATACTGTTGCAGCAGAGAAAATTGAAGCTGCTATAAAAAGCAAGCTTGAAGACTTCTTTTCAGCTGATTCAACCGAGACTGCGTTCTATGATTCAAATGAAAAGAACAATTTGTTTTATTATAACAGCAATTGGGGTACACTCATAGGTTATGATGCTTCCTATGGTAGCCAGAATGAATTAAATGACCACCATTTTCATTATGGATACTTTATAAATGCTGCATCTCAGATAGCTCTGAGGGATAAGGAATGGGCAAAGAACAGTAAGTGGGGAGCAATGGTTAAACTTCTGATAAAAGACATAGCCAATTACAATAAAAAAGATACCAGATTCCCGTTCCTTCGTAACTTTGACCCGTATGCAGGACATTCATGGGCATCAGGTCACGCAAAATTTACTGACGGCAATAATCAGGAGTCATCCTCTGAAGCAGTAAATGCATGGGCAGGTATTATCCAATGGGGGGAAGCTACTGGTGACAGTACTATTAGGGATCTTGGTATTTACCTTTACACAACTGAAGTTCAAGCAATAAATAATTATTGGTTTGATATCTATGAAGATACCAGAGATGAGCAATATGTAAATGTTGATACATCAATGATATGGGGAAGTAAATGCGTTCATACAACATGGTGGACAAATGATCCTATAGAGGTGCATGGAATTAATTGGCTTCCGATAACCGGTGCGTCGTTGTATCTTGGAACTGACTCCAATTATGTTAAGAGGAACTATGATTCGATTTGGAAGGAATGGAATACATGGCTTACGATAAAGCCTGCAGATCAAAACAGTGATCCAAAGCTCTGGCAAGACATACTGTGCTCTTATTATGCGCTTTATGACCCTGAAGCAGCAATTTCTAAATGGGATGAAAGTGCAACCTCAGAGAGCGGTGAATCAATTGCACATACCTATCACTGGATGCAGAGTTTGAAAACCATAGGATTGCCTGACTTTTCGGTAACTTCAGATACTCCGTTATATTCTGTATTTAAAAACAAGTTAGACAACAAGAAAACTTATGTTGTTTATAACGCTTCGGATGCATCAAAACAGGTGAATTTTTCTGACGGCATGAATTTTACTGCAAATCCGAATTCCATGACAGTTATAAAGGAAGGGGAGTATATTCCTCCTCAAAGTGTAAAATTTGGTGATGTAAATAACGATGGAAGCTTGAATTCTATTGATTATGCTTTGATGAGAAGTTATCTTCTTGGTATAATCAAGGATTTCCCGGTTGAAAATGATTTGCTTGTGTCGGATTTAAACGGTGACGGCAAATTTAATTCAATAGATTTTGCATATATGAGAAGCTATTTACTTGGCATGATTACTGTTTTTCCTGTAGAAAACAATTAATTAGAGTTGGTAAAATGTATATAATCAGATGAATGCCATTAGAATAAAAGAGTTTTAACTACGCAACTAAAATTCTCTTAGAAGTTGTATACAAAATACACAAAATTTAAAATTTTGCTTGAAAAATATGGTGCGTTTAATTATTATTTGATATAATGTTAAAGATATTATTATATACAAATTTTAAATATGAATTTGTATATAATATATTAAGTTGCGAGTGACCCAAATGTACTTATAGTTTTCTCTAAAATGAACAGAAATTAGTAAAAATGTTGAGGAGGATGCAGCAATGAAAGAGTTTGGAATTGATTGTAAATTTAATATCCTTGGCCCAAATAAGCCAGCGTTACCTCAGAAGGAAGCATTAGGGTTAAATTTGAAGCCTGGTGAACATGTAAAGGTGTTTCAAGATGGTATTATAATGAAGGGTACTGTAGTATATGATGAGCAGTTACCTCAAATGTATCAGTGGTATGTAAATCTTGATTGATTTGTACAAGAGAACTTTAGTTATGTAGTTTAAAGAAAAGAGAATTGTTATAAAAGTAAAAAGGAAATAAATATTTAACGACAAGAGAGTTGGAGTAGGGACGTTGCTAAGAGCAATGGCTCTACTCCAATTTTATATGTGAGGACCAGCAATAGTAGTGTAATAATCTTAATGCTTATGATAGTATATTGTTATAATTGTTATAAAAATTATATGGAAATATTGGAAGGAAGAATTGATTGTGAATATACAGATTTTCGGTGCAAAAAAATGTTTTGACACACAAAAGACAGAGCGGTATTTTAAGGAGAGAAAAATAAAATATCAATATGTCAGTGTACATGAATACGGATTAAGTAAGGGAGAATTTGAGAGTGTTAAAGCTGCAGTGGGTTTAAAGGATTTGATTAATGATAAGGCAAAAGAGTATAAGTCGCTCAATATGCAGCAGCTTGGAGTAGGCAGTGTAGCAGCAGAAGTTCTCTTTAAGAACCCGAAGCTTTATAAAACACCGATTGTTAGGAACGGCAAGCAGGCTACTGTGGGGTATCAACCGGAGATATGGAAGGATTGGGAGTAGCTTTTTGGCTATTAAGTAAGACTATAACATCATAAAATTGTGGCCATACAGTGAACCTTATGGAGAATAAAATCTATATTAAATAGCAGGAGATTCTAAATGGAAAATAAAAAAACATCATCAAATGGAGTTGACATATTTTATTATAAGCAGCCTAATACACACAGTATATGTATATCACTGTATGTAAAGGCTGGAGTGCTTTATGAAGAAGATAACTTTGGAATAACGCATTTTTTGGAACATATACATTTTCGAAGACTGGGTAACAGAACTCAAAAAGAATTATATTACCAGATTGAAAGTATTGGTGGATATTTTGGAGCATGCACTGCCAAAGAATTCATACAGTTTTACTTTACAGCGAGTCCAAAGTATTTTTCTGAACTTGCCACTATTGCTTCTGACTTACTTGGTGAAGTTGAAGCCAATTCAAAAGAATTTAATGCGGAGAAGAGAATTATTTTAAGTGAAATAAGAGAAGATAATCAGGGGAATGATGTCGATTTTTTAGCAAATAAATTTATCTGGAAGGACACAAATTTACAGAACCCAGTTTTGGGGTCTATTGCTTCGGTTAAAGGTATTACGCTAGAGGATATTAGAAATGAGAAGGAAAAAATATTTACAAGAAACAATATCTTTTATTATGTTACTGGAAACTTCTGTGATGAGGATATTTTAACTCTTAGCAAAGAAGTTGAGCGTTACAGCTTAGATAGCAGAACTGATAGGGAAAATGGCAATATTGCTAAAATACCGGAGAATTTTATGAATCGTGATGCTTTTGTTAAGCTATCACAAAGAAAATATTTCATGCATGATGTTAAAATTTCTTTTGATGTTGATTTTACAAAAGTTTCACGGCTTGAAATGATCTATCTGGACAGCATTTTGACAGATGGACTGTGTTCGCTTATAAGAGCGGAATTAATTGAAAAGAAAGGTTTGACGTACAGTTTTTCATCTACAATTGAGGAATACTCAAATATAGGTATTTACAGCTTTAATTTTGAAGTATATAAAAGTAAGCTGTATGAAGCGGTAGAAAGTTTTGTATCGGTTTTTAAGGGTGTTAAAAAAGAAATTTCCGAAAAGGATATGCAAGCAACCAGAGTATTTAAAACAGATAATCAAATGGGGATGTTGGATGATCCTGAAGGCTTGAATTGGACGTTTGCATATCAAAACCATATAATAAATAATAAGTATTCAGATATATCCTCATTGGCCGAGGAGTATAGGCAAATAGCAAAGGAACGACTGGTAGAGATCTCTAATCAGATATTCACAAGAAATAATGTTGTGCTGGTGAGCATTGGAAATAAAAAGGGTTTATCGGAAGAAAAGCTGCATGGGATTTTGGCAGAGCTATAGCTGTTATTTATGAGTTAGATTAATGTATTGAAATAGATCTGCTATGGATTAACTACTAAATAAGTTATAGACTAAAAATACAGAAATGCAGGGGAGGGAAGACTAATTACCTGGTACTATTGCTTCCAAACCCTGCATTCTTTATTTCTCAGAATCTTAATTACTAGATAAAAGCAGCTGATTAGCTATTTTCGAATATGTTGGAAATTCCACCAAGAATCGAGCCCTCATCTCTGGATTTTGAAGGGCTGGCGGATATAATACGGCCAGCAAGTCTGCTAAATGGAAGAGATTGCAGCCATACAGTTCCAGGACCGGTCAGTGTAGCAAGAAACAGACCCTCTCCTCCAAAGATTGCTGATTTAATCCCTTTTGCAAGCTGGATATCATAATTTACAGTCCTTGTAAGGGCAACAAGACATCCTGTATCTAAACGAAGTGTTTCGCCTGGACGGAGTTCTTTTCTTACGATTGTTCCCCCTGCATGAACAAACGCCAAACCATCTCCCTCAAGCTTTTGCATTATAAAACCTTCCCCGCCGAACAAGCCTGCGCCGATTTTTTTATTAAAAGCAATTCCAACTGATACACCCTTGGCTGCACAAAGGAATGAATCTTTCTGGCAGATAAGTTCCTCGTTAAACTGTTTTAAATCCATGGGAATGATTTTTCCTGGATAAGGAGCCGAAAACGCGGCTTTTTGTTTGGTTGAACCACAGTTGGTGAAAATGGTCATAAAGAGACTTTCACCTGTAAGGAGTCTCTTGCCGGCAGTAAGAAACTTGCCCATAAGACCTCCGGAATTACTTTTTTCAGAGCCATCACCAAAAATGGTTTCCATCTGAATGCCGCTTTCCATATACATCATTGAACCGGCTTCAGCTATAACACTTTCCTGAGGATCAAGTTCTATTTCAACTAACTGCATTTCACTACCAACAATTTCATAATCAATCTCATTGCTTTTTAGACTCATTTTTCTATCCACCTTTCATTTTTTTATATGTTAAATTATATCAATAATTATAATGTATGTGTTAAATTTTTAAAATTTACATGAAATTGATAAAGCACTATTTTTTGATAGCAAAAAACTTTATGTTAATTTTTTGACCATAAAGTTTAAATTGTGTAACCATTTTTATTATTACTAATATAATGTAGTATAAGCGATCAAAAGATAAAAAATGGGTGATTTACATGCTGATTATATTATTTCATAGAGGTTAGAGTAAAAAAAGGAGGTTTTTATTATGTCTTGTCATGAAAATGAGCATGAACACGGACCTAAGATTGAAGCAGGCCAGATTTTAAATCCTGACTGTTTTCCACCACCAAATGAATTAGTTTGTATACAAGTACCAAAGGTATTTGATCAGGTAGCATTGAGAGAATGTGTTACTCAATGTGTAAAGATTAAAAGATGCGGTCCGGAAGGACACGGTCCTATCGTATTCGAAGGGATAACTGATTTTGATATAGTTGAAGTTAAAGTAATATCAAAAACAGAATCCTTATCAAGACCGGGATTTAAAAAATTAAAACTGTTTGTGAAAATTGCATTCAAGATTCACTACTCTGTTGGCGGCCACCATGAGACTGAATATGATGAAGCAGCTTTTAACCTTACAGTTAATGAAATCTACTGCCCAAGCTGTGTAGCACAGGTTGGAGTAATAAAGGCACCAGAACATCATTGTGATCATGAGCATCAAAAAACTCTTGACGTTGACGGTACACTTATTAAAGTAGAAGCGCTGGCTGAAGCATTTAATGACGCAGTTTGCCAGGAAACTGGTGTGTTGACTTTTGACATTGGTGCATTCTTTATAGTTAAATGTGAATGTATAGTTCAGTTGTTGATACCTGCATACGGATATTGTCCTGTTCCTCCGGAACAAATTAATCCTGCTAACCTGAACTGCAGAATATTTAACGATAGAACAAGGACACCGTTCCCAACCAAGTTCTTCCCTGATCAAAAGTGGAACCCTCTTGACAGAAACGAATAGATAAAAAGTAAAAGAATGCAGAACTGCTTTTTAGCGGTTCTGCATCTTAAGTAATAAGTGAAATATTGCTTCCGCTTTTTTGCAATGTAAAGCTACATTTTTGTGGAGTGAACAGTATGGTAAACTATTATGTAGGGTTGGAATCAAGATCATATGCCTTCTTACTGGAGCGTAGGATGAAAATTGAGGGAATTGAATGTGAAATCTCCTTTGTGCCAAGAGAAATAATGAATGATTTATGTAATATGGGAGTGAGATTTGGAGAGAGCGTACTTCCAAAGGCAGTAAATTTGCTCAGACAATGCGGCTTACCGGGGTGCAGATTGTATAAGGAGATTGTAGAGCCGGATGGGTTTAATTACTTTGAATTGCAAATATAAAGTTAACCAAATTGTATGAATTGAAAATTAAGGGGACTATAACAAATACCAAAAGTTTTGTTACAGTCCCTTAATTCTAGTCGGGGTTCTTATCCCACCAATCCCTGTTTTCCTTATACCAGCGTACTGTTTCTAATATTCCGTCGTCAAGGTTATATTTATGACCCCAATTAAGGTTATTCCTGATTTTATAACTATTAACAGCGTATTGCAGCTCTTGCCTTTCAGATGTGCCTGTTGTTTCAAATTGATCTTCAGATTTTCCTAAAGTTTTTAATATTTTTTTTGCAAGTTCAACATCTGAAGCAGCTATTCCTGAACTAATATTATATGTCTCTCCGTCTCTGCCGTAAAATAATATTCTTATCAAAGCCGTGCAATGGTCAAGAACATGTATCCATTCACGTCGGATATTGTTTGCATCTTCATTTAGGCGGACTGGATTGTTTAATATTGAGTTTTTTATACATGAAGGTACAAATTTATCTATGTGCTGATTCGGTCCATAATTGTTGCAACATCTGCTTATAACGGCAGGAAAACCATAATTATTAGAAAAGGATTTTACAAGCAGATCTGCGCTGGCCTTAGAAGCTGAATATGGATTTTCAGGCATTACAGCCGAATCTTCGGTAAAGTAAGTATCTTTTGCATTAACAGGTCCGTAGACTTCATCGGTAGAAACCTGTATAAACCGATTACCTTCGAAATTATTCTTGCCCCAGAAATAACGAGCGCTGTCAAGCAGTGTAAGTGTTCCCATAACATTAGTTTCAAAAAATGGAGCAGGGTTAATGAGACTTTTCTTAGGGCAGGTTTCGGAAGCGAAGTTAATTATGTAGTCAGGACGGTGTCTTTTAATTATATAATTAACAAGATCCTGATTACATATGCTGCCTTTTACGAAATGGTATCTTGGTGAACGTTCTATTTCTCTTAAGTTATTCATATTTCCTGAATAGGTTAGATTGTCGTAGTTTACGATTACATAACTTTTATTGCGTCTTAAAAAGTAATTAATGAAGTTACTACCTATAAATCCTGCGCCGCCTGTTACCAACAGCACTTTCATATAAATCACATCCCTAATACTATTCCATAATTAATGGAAAATGTTAAAATATTATGTTGATTATATAATTTTATACTTATGTATACTTTATTATATTCAGTAAAATTTAAAAAGTGATAGGGAATAGCTGAAATATTAATTTGGATTTTTAATGTGGTGCCCAAAGATATTTTACAGATATTTTTGGGCCGAATATACTTGAAATAGTATAATTTTGTAGTAGAATAAGAATTATCAGAGTCTTATCATTAATTCTGTTATTAGACAATATTTTGGAGGTATAAACGATGAAGTTGGCCAGGAATCTATCTATCACATTAATCTGTATTATACTTGGTGTTATGCTGGCATGGCAATATAGAAGCATTTTGCATAACAGTAAAAAGCAAAACTTACCGAATGTTAGGGTGGAGACTTTGAGAGATGAACTTATTGTTCAAAAAGAGAATAATGAGGATCTGATGAAAAGAAATGATGAGCTTCAAAAACAGATTTCCAAATATGAAAACTCTCAGGGAAACTTAAATCAAGTAGAGAAGAATCTGGAGTCTGAACTGGGAAGAGTTAGACTACTGGCTGGTTTAAGTGAGATTGAAGGTGCAGGAGTAATTATAAATTTAGAGTATGTTGGTGAAAACTCTATTTCAGAAACTGCCGTTTTAAGTTTAATAAATGAGCTTAAGGCATCAGAAGCTCAAGCTATATCGATTGAGGGTGAGCGAATTGTTGCTATGAGCGAAATCAAAAAAGCAGGTGATTATATTGTAGTAAATGGTAAACAGATGTTGGCGCCATTTACGATAAAAGCCATAGCTGATCCTGAAAAGCTTGAAAATTCATTAACAATGCTTGGAGGAATGGTAGAAAATCTCGAATATTTATATAGCGTGAAGGTTACTATTGAGAAAAAGGATAGTATTACTATTCCAAAGGTTAGGGATGATGGTTCTGTTTTAAAGTATGATTTGCTGCATACTAAGGAATAGCTGAAATATTACTTCGGACTTTTCACGCAGCTAGATTGTGAAATTATAGCCGAAGTTATATTTTCAGCATTCCTAAAGAGCAAAATAATAAGTGATAATGAATTTTATTTGTTTTTATTGAGATTTTTCAAATATTCTGCCGTTATATTGGCAAAACCTGAACCTGGCATCATTGGCAAATTAGTAGTGTCCTCATGTTTGTAAACTTCTGAATTATTAGGGAGATTCTTATTTGGAGTTTCAGGCCTGGTATCGATAACTTTATACTCAGTTGGGTTTTGGATATTCCTCAATTTGTCTAAAGTGTCAATATGATTTTCCATACTTACCACTCTTAAAGCTAAATCTATAAAGCTATCCTCAAGCTTCTTTAAAGATTTCTTTATTTCGTTTATATTTTCTGATAATAGATTTATGCTGTTTGTAGTAAATGATTTTAAATCGGTAAGATTAGTATTTTCAGTTGATTCGGGTATATTTTTTTCGATTTCTTTTTCGGGCTCTTTGTTTACGTACTGCCTTCTGTTATTATATGAATACATATTTAAACCCTCCTTTATTCACATTATATTAATATATCAAAAAATTATGCCGGAAATGTTGAAAAGGCGGCACGATATAATTCATGCCGCCTTTTTTGGAATTACTAGTATTAAAAGCTTGTTTATAATTTTACTTTGTTACATCAAAGGAGTAATTCATTCCTGAATTATTATCCCAATTATTAGCGCAATCCTTAAAGCAAACATTAAGTGTGTCAGCCTTTAAAACTGGAACTGTCGTTTCAAAACCTGTATCCGTCCTCAGCATAGGATAATCTGATTCATTGTCCCAACTATTTCCGAAGCCTATACGAGCATATACATGAGAAGCACCGCTTTTTGACAAAAGACCGTCATACATAAGAGTAATATTTTCGCCAGCTGTAGGTATTGCAGGTTGTATTATTACACCGTTTGACATGTATTCTTTATTATTGCTTTTACTAACTCTAGGCATATTTAAAACCTCCGTTTACGATTTGATTTTAAAAATTTTGTACAGATCTATTATTTGCACAAAATTAAAAATTAATAGAGGCAATAATGTTATATGATGGATAAACTGGATAGGACAAGTATATAATAAATTAGATTGACCAAAAAATGAAGAAAATTACAAAGTTGAATAAATTTAAGTGAATTAAAGTTGCAAATATTACAAATGCTTTACTGTAGGAAAGCCAAAGTTAAGGAAATTCTATGATTTGTTGAGAATTTGAATAATGGTAAAGGTTACCTGGTTTTTGATTGGGAAATATAAGGTAGATTATTTTTGCTTTTTATAAATAATTGTATGATAAATGAAAGGATGAATTGAATGAAAGCGGTTATCATGGCAGGAGGAGAAGGTACTCGATTAAGGCCTCTTACCTGTAACAGGCCGAAGCCGATGGTGCCCATAGTAAACAAGCCTGTAATGGAACACATTATTGAGCTTTTGAAAAAATATAATATAAGGGATATAGCTGTTACATTGCAGTATCTACCGGACATTATCAAAGAACACTTTGGTGATGGGGCTGAGTATGGAGTAAATCTAAAGTACTATGTAGAAGAAACTCCAATGGGCACTGCAGGAAGCGTTAAGAACGCGGAAGAATTCCTGGACGATACATTTATAGTAATTAGCGGGGATGCGCTGACAGATATTGATTTAAGTAAAGCCATAGATTTTCACATGAAAAAACAATCTATGGCAACTTTGGTCTTAAAGAAGGTTGATATTCCACTGGAATATGGAGTTGTTGTTACAAACGATGAGGGAAAAATTATAAGATTTTTGGAAAAGCCAAGTTGGGGAGAAGTGTTCAGTGATACTGTGAATACAGGAATTTATATACTCTCGCCAGAAGCGTTAAAGTTGTTTAATAAAAATGAAGTATTTGATTTTAGTAAGGACCTTTTCCCAATAATACTAAAAGATAATAAGCCAATGTATGGTTTTATTACAGATGAATATTGGTGTGATATTGGAGATTTAAGGGCATATTGGCAGGCAAACATGGATGTTCTGGATGGAAAAGTGAATGTAAACATTCCGGGAAATCAGATAAGGGACAAGGTTTGGATTGGGGATGGATCGAGCATTGAAGATGGTGCAGCAATTCAGGCTCCTTGTGTAATTGGAGCAAACGCCAGGATCAAAAGTAATGCTATTTTGGATAGTTATTGCGTTATAGGCGATAGTACCCTTATATCTGAAAGAAGCAGTATAAAGAAAAGTGTAATATGGAAAGGCTGTATTATTGATAAAAACGTTGAAATCAGGGGTACTGTAATTTGCAATAAGGTGAATATAAAAGAACAGGCCTCAACCTTTGAAAATTCAGTTATAGGCTGCGATACAATAATAATGGAAAAAGCTATAATTAAGCCGAACATTAAAATTTGGCCCAATAAGATGGTTGAAGAGGGAACGGAAGTAAATTCAAACCTTGTATGGGGCTCCAAATCTATCAAATCAATTTTTGGGCAAAGAGGAATTGCAGGAGAAATTAATGTCGATATAACCCCGGAATATGCTTCAAAACTGGGGGCAGCTTATGGTGCAACTTTGAAAGGTAAAGGTACCGTTGGCGTTAGCTGTGAGGAGTCGAATGCTGCAAAAATGCTTAAGATATCTTTTGTATCAGGTTTGATGTCAGCGGGGCTAAAGGTTATGGATTTAGGTATACTTCATCTGCCGGTTTCAAGATCTGCCGTTAGATTTTACGGGGTTGATGGAGGTATTCACATAAGTACTTTAAGTGTGAATTCGGGAAGATTACATGTCGATTTTCTGGATAGGAATGGCAGCAATATAGATCGGGCAATGGAAAGAAAAATTGAAAATGCTTTTGCAAGGGAAGACTTTAGCAGGTGCGAAGGCGATTTAATAAAAGAGCTGGAAGTAGTACCGGATTTTACTTCATTCTACTTAAGAAACATAGTAAATAATGCAAAATCAAAAAAATTCGATTACAAGATTGCATTGAACTCTCCGTCTAAGTTTATACTTGGCACTGTATCCGGTTTGTTAAAAAGTCTGGGATGCAGGGTGGAAGAGACAAACCTGAATCTCGATAACTTAAAAAGAATGAAGGACAAGAACGACTCAAACGAACTGACCTACTTTGCAAGCATGGTTAAGTTGGGTGATTTCGATTTTGGATTATCGATAGAAGATACATCTGAGAGAATGATGCTGGTGGATAATAAGGGACGAATAGTAAATGAAGATATGTTTACTGCTCTAGTGTCATTAATACTCTTTAAAACTATTGAAGGAGGTACAGTAGTTGTACCTTTATCTACAACTCACGTTGTAGAAAAGCTTGCAGAGGAAAATAACGGTAAGGTAATAAGGACAAAGACATCTCCACAGGATATTATGAACAAAATACTTGGAAATGAAGTAAAAGCAGAGTCACTTGAACAGTTTAATTTCCATTTTGATGCTATTGCAGGTTTGGTAAAAATAATGGATTTTATGAAGTCCAATAACTATAAACTGGTTGATTTGATTGCAATGATTCCAGATTTTCACACAGATGAGAAAGAGGTAGAATGTTCCTGGAATGCAAAGGGCAAGGTTATGAGGCAAATAATCCAGGAAAGCGATAACAACAGTATAGAAACTTTGGAGGGTGTGAAAATCTTTAAGGATGGGGGATGGGTATTGATATTGCCTGATGCAGAACAACCTGTTTGCAGGATTAAAAGTGAAAGTTACTCAGCCGAAATTGCACAAGAATTGACCAATATTTATGCAAATAAAGTTTCTGAAATAAGCAGAAGTTAGAAATAATATAAAACATAAAATTGTGATGGTTTGGTACCATCACAATTTTTAATATTACGCTCATTAGTTTTGTATTAAAAGCTTAATCTCCGTATGCAGAATCATATTCTTCTTCGATAAATGGCTCAAAGTAGAAATCAATATACATAATAGCTCCTTTATTGTCATCAGAAGTAAATGCAGCTCTAAATTCAAATTCAGTTTCTTTAAGCCTGTCTCTTGCATCTTTATTTAATGGAATATTTGTGGCTCTTTGAATGCCATAGGCAGAAAGCTTTTCCAGAACCCAATTATATTCATCCATATCAATTACATCCATGCATGGAATTTTGCCAGTTTTCATTTCACTAACCATTTCTTTGATTTCACCGGTTTGAAATCTTACTTGATAAAACATAAGACAACCCTCCATTTCAGCTAAAAATACCTGCTGTTTATATTTCAGCATAGATTACTTTAAGCGATATAGATATAATATACCACAATCTAATATGTTTAAAGCAAAATTATCAGGAGCTGAATTTACCAATTTTTAGATAGGAATGTTGATTTTGTCGAAGGGAACCATTAGGGGGTCCCCATCGAACAAGAAAAATTATAAGTTAAGAAAAAAGTAAGATAATACTTCCACTTTTTACGAAGCTATTATAAATAAAATAAGCCTTAAACATAGATGGAAGCTATATTTCGGCATTATTGTTAAAGCTCTCCTGGGAAACTGGGGTATACAATTTATAGCCTTCCTCATAATCTTTGACTGCGTCAATGAATAAAGTATCATTGCTTCTTTTGAATAGCGTGAATACTATATCATCCATATAGTCATCAAAGTAGGTAGTGATAAGATAATATTTTACCCTAATATCTGTTAGGCCCTTAAAGAAATTTCTTGCAGGTGTTAGCCCTATATCTGCTATAAAGCTCAAATCGTTTGCAACTATATCATAATTGGAGCTAGAGCGTAGAATATACATATTTCCGACTTCAGTTGAACTTGACGTAGTAATATCTAAAAGTGCCAGTTCATCCTGAATAAGCGCCCTGCATAAAAAATGCCTAGTGCTCTCATAATTTGCTTTTTTATATTTTTCGCCAAAAATGTCTTCCTTAAAATCTCTGATTGTTCTTTTTAAAATTACTTCTTCCTGAAGTATTAGCTTGTTATCAAGAAGAAAATCAAGAAAATGTATATCTCTGTCTCCGCCACTGTCAGCTTTTGAATTATCAAGTATGTTTTCAAGTGACACAGTTGTTTCTCTTTTAGTAAGCTTCTTCATAAGTATATCGCTTTCCAATTTTATCACCTCTAGACTTTACTGTTTTGTACACATATTTATTATATCCATACTTTTAATTAATTCTCCAATTCAGAGACAAATACCAGCTGGATATTTTTTTCATCAAATTCAGGCAGCATTTCTATAATTGCCTGTGCTGTTACTTTGCCGCCTTCAATTCCTACATGCCCAATAGCTATAGACTTTCCATCCTTTAATGCTATTGCACCTGCTTTTCTTAATTGTTCCTTTACATGTTCTTTTGAGGTTTGACCATCAAGGAAAACATTGCGTTCATAGAATGCAACAGCTTTTTCGGCGGCTATTTTTTTTGCAACAGATTTTGCGCTTGTTTTGCTGTCAAGAAAGTATATGCCATTTTGTTTTATTATATCCAGTACATCAGACATAATGCGGTCATTTGTGCTGATTTTTGAACCCATATGTATATTGGCACCGACTGCATAGGGAACATTTGTGAGCGCTTCGGAAGTTATCTCATATACTTCGGTATCACTTAAAGTTGAAAGTATGGGCTTTGGACCAAGCCAGCTGATTTTACCACTAACTGGCTCCATTGGCAGATGTACTATTACTTCAAAACCCTTTTCAAAGGCATCCTTGGCGTCAGACTGAGAATAAGTCAGAAAGGGCATTACAGCAAAAGTTAAATGTCTGTTTATTGACATCATTTCTTTTACACCATTTCTGTCCTGGCCGAAATCGTCAATAACTATCGCGATTTTTCCGGCAGGTTTATCTGATTGTTGTAGTGGTACTCCACTGTAGGCATTTAGTGATCCTACCTTGGATATATTTGTGAAGTATACGATACTTAAAGTTAAAAGCAGTGAAATTACAGAAAAGAGCTTTAGTGAATTAATAATTTTAGACTTTTCCAAAAGAATTATATGAGTTTTTTTCATGATGCACTCACCTAGATAAACAATATCTATGATTAGTATACTAAATAAGATGTTCAAAATATTACATAATTTTACGAGCTCCAGCACTTGAAATAGTTAAATTTTATAGTAGAATTAGAAATGGGGTATAGGAAGGGGTGTATCCATGAACAGCAAAGATAAAAAATATATATTTATGTTTATATTCATGTTCCTTGGAGTTATTGGTACAGTGCAGTTTAAAAGTATATTAAATAATACAAAGGAAAAGCCTTCAATGGCGTATGAAATTGAAAACATTATGAAGGAGCTTGATTCTGAAAAGGCCATTGGAAATGAACTTAGAGAAGAAATTGAATTTAATTCGAAGAAGAAGGAAAGCATTCTTAAAACTTTTTCCAGCAGCAATGATGACGGCTTATTAACTACTAAATGGGAAGAGGCAAAGCTTTACGCAGGGTTTACTAATGTAAAAGGCGATGGCGTGATTTTGACTCTAAACGATGCAAAGGAAAAAAATCCTATTAAGTCAGAGTATAGTTTATTACATGATTCGGATATTTATGAGGTGGTTAATGAACTAAAAAAAGGTGGAGCTCAGGCTATTTCAATAAATAATGAAAGAATAATTTCAACAACAGAAATTATGTGTGCAGGACCTACAATTCGTGTTAACAAAAACAGATATGCGGTTCCATTTGAGATTAAGGCTATTGGAGATAGTAAACGCCTATATTATACTTTTATTGAGAGTGAAATTTATAGTGTTTTAGCGTACAATAATATAAGAGTCGATATAAAGGAAGCTACTGGCATTGAGATACCCAAATATAATGGAAATGCGGATAATTTGGTTAAAGGTCTGGAGGTAGTTGACAAGTGAAGCATACTAAGACCATATCAATAACATTAATATGCATAATATTGGGAGTTGCCATTGCTTGGCAGTATAAAAGCATTTACAACAATAATAAGACTGCAAGTGTTCAGAGTGTGACACTGGAAGATTTAAAAGATAAACTTATAATTGAAAAGAAAAACAATGATGACTTAAGGGGTAGAAATGAAGAATTAAAAAAAGAGCTAAATGCGTTTGAAGCTGCAAAAGGCGACATTGATCTTTATGAGAAGAACCTTAAAAAAGAGGTAGACAAGGCTGAGATAATTGCAGGTTTTACCGATGTTAAAGGTGCTGGAATTGTTATTACTGTTAAGGCTACTGATTTTGGTATGGTTCAATCCCGTTATATTTTACAGCTTGTTAATGCGCTTAAAGCAATCGACGCAAAAGTAGTTGCTGTTAATAATGAACGAATAATATCCATGACAGAGATTTCGGATGGGGAGAACGCCATAGTTGTTAACGGAATTCCTATGAATGCGGATAAACCTTTTGAGATAAAAGCAATTATTGAAACACAAAAACAGGATAATGCCATAAAAATGTTGGGAAATATTCTTACTAACTTGAAAGAATATTATTATCTTGACTTGACAGTTGAAAAAGTAGATAGTATTACAATACCCAAGATAGAAACTAACAGGTCTTCTCTGGATCATGATTTACTCACAATAGAGAAATAGATTATTTCACATTTCTAGTGGTTATTTTTTAAACTAAATACTTATATAAATAATATAGGCCTTAAATAATGTACTAATGATACACTTGATTATCGCGTAGGAACTTTCTGCTTTGATTTAACTAGTGCGATATGAGTAAATTCCTAAGTACAGCATTTAAGGTTTTTTATTATCGTTTTAGGAGGAGTTGGGAATGAGGAAGAAAATATTGGTTTTATTCCTGCTGATATTTGCTTTAGTTACAATAAACGTTATAAGTAGAGATGTGGATAACAGTTTAAATTTACCGGATTTAGGTGGTGCGTACTCTGCAAGCTCCGATGATATTGACTTTAGTACTGAGGTTACCGGGATGCTCAGCGAAGGTGTTATAGAAGAAGTAATTCCGGAAGAGGTTTTTGTAGATGTTAACACAAACGGTGAATTTAGCAACAATCTACTAAGATGGGGGATACTGAGAAAAGGTTTTGGGAAAATCCCGGATGCTGATCCGGGCGCTCCAGGTTTATTGAAAAAGTATGGAGCAGTATACTTGGGTGATACGAGTAAGAATTTGGTTTATCTTACTTTTGACGAAGGTTATGAAAATGGATACACTCCAAAAATTCTGGATGCTTTACGGGAAAATAACGTCAAAGCTGTGTTCTTTGTAACAGGGCCATACCTGGCAGAGCATCAGGACTTAGTTAGAAGAATGCTTGAGGAAGGTCATATTGTGGGAAATCATTCCATACACCATCCTAGTTTGCCTACCGTTGATGACAAGGCACTTGAGGAGGAGATTTTGGGCCTGGACAGAGCCTTCTTTGAAAAGTTCGGCAAGCATATGCAATTTTTAAGGCCTCCAAAGGGTGAATACAGTGAGAGGACTTTGGCAATAACGCAAAAGTTGGGCTATACAAATCTATTTTGGAGTTTTGCATATGACGATTGGTATAGGGATAAAATTCGCGGACCTCAGTATGCATATGAAAAGGTAATGAACAATCTGCACAACGGAGAGGTTATTTTACTTCACGCGGTATCAAAGGATAATGCAGAAGCCCTTGATATGATAATTAAAGGTGCAAGGGAAAAGGGATTTGAATTCGGTGATCCCATGCAATTGATTTCGTCTCCCTGAGGGAAATGAAAGAGGCAAAACAAAGGGGCTCGATGCCACTGGTAACTAATACATACTGTTTACATAGATTATATGGGTAATGTGAATGCTTTGTGAGGGAGATGTGTTATGCCTCGAAAAAAAAGAACTGTAAAAAAAAGAAGTAAGCAAGAGGGGCCGAAAGCCAGCTTAAAGGAAAAGATGTCTGAACTTTTTGAAATTCCAAAGGATATTGTTTTAAATGTACCCAAATTAACAATGATTGGAAACGGAGATTTACTTATAGAAAACTTCAAAGGAATTATCGAATATGATGACGACAGAATAAGAATCAATACCAACAGCGGAATAATAAAAATTAGCGGAACAAGACTGGGCATAAAAGAGATTACATCTGAGGATCTGATGGTTAACGGTGAAATATCAAGCCTTGAATTCTTAAAGTAAGGCAGATGCCCCATAACATAACTTTTTAAAGCTTATGGGGCACTGCATAATTATCGAATAGCAATTTCGGGGGAATTTAAATGTTTTTGAGGTTGTGGAATTATATAAAAGGATATGTTATTATATTTGTTGAAGGTTATTTTTTAGAGAAGTTTGTCAACATATGCACCAGAAGGCAAATTTTTCTTTGGGACATAAAGAAGAAAAAAAATAGTGCAATGTCCATGAAGATTAGCATTAAAGGCTTTAAAATGCTAAGGCCTATTGCAAAAAAGACAGGATGCAGGGTACGAATATTAAGGAAACGTGGAATTCCTTTTGTTTTACACCGCTATAAAAGAAGGAAGACTTTTATTGCGGGTGCAGTACTATTTGTTTTTCTGTTTTATTTTATGACATCTTTTGTTTGGACAGTTGAAGTTACGGGAAATAATAAGCTGGCAACCCAAATTATACTAGATAAGGTGTCTGCTGTTGGAGTTAAACCGGGGGTACTTAAGTACAGGGTAAATCCACATGATGTTTCAAACAACCTTATGCTTGATATAAAGGAGTTATCTTGGGTTAGTGTGGTAATTAAAGGAACGAAGGTAAAGATTGAAGTAGCTGAGGCTATCAGCAAGCCGAAACTGGTTCCCAAAGATAGTCCATGTGACATTGTGGCTATTAAGGATGGCGTTATTAAGTCTATTTTTGTGAAAGCAGGGTTGGAAGGTGTAAAAGCTGGTGATACTGTTGAGAAAGGCCAGGTGCTTATTAACGGCACAGTACCAATTAAGAATCAGGAGGATAGTCCCAGGGTGTTACATGCTCTTGGGGATGTAATGGCAAGAACTTGGTATGATGGCAGACAGAAGGTTGAAACTAATGTCGTTGAAAAGATTAGAACAGGGGAAACAAAAGACAACATATCCTTGGTTTTGTTTTCTAAAAAGATAGATTTATTTCATAAAAAGGTACCATTTGGAGAATATGATAAGGTAAATATTGAAAAGTCTCTTTCGATAGGTGAAGATCTTGTCTTGCCTTTTGGTATGGTAATTGAGAGGTATTATGAAAATAATATGCTGGAAAAGGAATTTGACTTGGATGCAGCAAAAAAAATAGCAGCGGATAATGCTTATAAAGAGGCAGCAGAGGACATACCTGAAAATGCTCAAATAGTTAATTCAACTGTAAACTTTATAGAAGATGAAGACGGGCAGATTATAGCAGAAGTAGTTATTGAATGCCTGGAGAATATAGGGTGCGAAAGAGAGATTGGAGGAAACTGATTGGAAAGTCTTACTGAAGTGTCATTGGAGTTTGATAGAATAGAACATGCTATGAATCTTTTTGGTAATTTTGATGAGAATTTGCATTTGATTGAGGACTTGTTTAATGTAAAAGTTATTTCAAGAGATAATGATATAAGAGTTGTTGGATACAGCGAAGGAGTGCATAAAGCAAAAACAGTACTCCAAAAACTGATAAGCCTTGCTTCGCAAGGTGATGTAATAACTAAGCAAAGTGTTAGTTACCTTGTTCAGTTGGCAAATGAAAATCAATTGGACAAGGTTGATGATTTTCACGCTGATTATATTTGCCTTACAGCCAGAGGTAAACAGATAAAGTCCAAAACTCACGGACAGAAAGTATATGTTGATGCTATAAAAAGCAACGACATTGTATTTGGTATAGGACCTGCCGGTACAGGAAAGACTTTTCTTGCCGTAGCAATGGCTGTGACATCATTTAGAAATAAGGAAGTCAATAGAATTGTCTTGACAAGGCCTGCTGTTGAGGCAGGAGAAAAATTGGGCTTTTTGCCTGGAGACTTGCAGAACAAAGTTGATCCGTATTTAAGACCGTTATATGATGCACTTTATGAAATGATGGGTTTTGAAACGTATCAGAGCTACCTTGAAAAAGGCATGATAGAAGTTGCACCCCTTGCGTACATGAGGGGAAGGACATTGGATGATTCGTTTATAATTTTAGATGAGGCCCAAAATACTACACCTGAGCAAATGAAAATGTTCCTGACACGTATAGGATTTGGGTCAAAGGTTGTTGTTACCGGCGATATAACCCAGATTGACCTTCCTGGTGATAAAAAATCAGGGTTGAAAGAAGTTATTAAGATTTTAAAGGATATAAAGGGAATATCGTTTATAAATTTATCTGATAGAGATGTTGTAAGGCACGAGCTTGTACAAAAAATAATTCAGGCTTACGACCGTTATGATAAGTCACGTGTAACACACAATAACGGTTAGACTTCTTAATGGAGGCGAACTACTTTATGTCTAAGGATAAAACTATGGATATTCATGGCAACTTTAAAACATATATCAAGGACAAGCGTATACAAAGAATAATACTTGCGGTATTGACTATAGTTCTTTCCTACTTGATTATATTAAACGGAGCAGCTCCTAAGAAATATAAGCTGGCGCTGGACGGAAAATCTGATTATGATATTACAGCTCCTAGGGATATAGTAAATACAATTGTAACTGAGCAGAATGCCAGAAAAGTTTCAGATGCGGAACCGGCCGATATGACTGAAATAAGAAATGCTTCCATAGAGGTTATAAATACAACAGTAGACTTTATTGGCCTTATCGAAAAATCAAGAAAAAATAGCAGCAAAAAGATCGCTGAGAGCTTAGATTCAGATGATAAAAAATATAACGATAAGGTGCTCGATATTCAGGAAAAAGAGGCAGCAATTCTAAATAAAGAGATAGAAAAGCTTAACATTATACTCTCATATGATCAGGTTTTGTTTTTTATTTCAAAAGCAAGTGAAGAAGATATTCAGAAGTTTGAAACTGTATTGAGAGAGCTTGTTGGAGATATAATGGAGCAGGATGTTACAGAAGATAATATTTCACAAAAGGTTGTTCAGCTGCAGAATAGTATTATATATACCGATTTGAGGCAGGAGATTAAAAATATTGCCCTGATTTTATCAAAATATATCTTGAAGCCAAATAGGACTGTTAATGCAGTTACTACCAAGGCAAAGAAAGAATTGGCTTATGAGATTGCTCTAAATGCTCCTGAAAATATTGTAAAAATTGAAAAAGGAGACAGAATTTTAAGTAAAGGAGACGTAGTAACAAAGGATAAGCTTAAAATTTTAGAGGAGTTGAATTTGCTCGAAACTTCAGGAAGGTTTGACTATCCTTTTGCAATTGGTATACTTGTAATCATACTTCTAATATCGCTGTTACTGATTCTTTATATGAATAACTTCTGCAAGAAAGTATTCTATAATAGAAATGACCTTATTCTGTTGTCACTTCTAATTCTTGTAACACTTTTGGTAGCGCGGTTGGTTTTTGAAGTATCAACATTGACAATACCTATTTTTATAGCGGCGGCACTCATATCCATTTTGCTTGATTTGAGGCTGGCTATTATTGTTAACTTTTTATTGACACTTTCAATTTCCCTTATGACAAACGGAGAAATGAAGTTTATGCTTTTAGGAGCAATAACTGGAACATTTACCGCATTCATAGTGTCAAGAACCAGTTATCATAGAAATTCACTTTCTATGGGTGGGCTTATTATTGGATTTATCAATGTGCTTACTATAGTTTCTGTCGATTTAATTGGAAAGTATCCAGCTAAGACAATACTTAGCGAGTCGATTATAGTTATGGTTAATGGTTTTATTTCGATTGTTCTTACCATTGGGTTGTTGCCATACTTGGAAACTCTCTTTAATATTGTTACACCAATTAGACTGTTAGAATTAGGTAATCCAAACCAGCCGCTCTTGAAAAGATTGCTTATGGAAGCACCGGGCACTTATCATCACAGCCTGATGGTTGGGAATTTGGCAGAGGTTGGGGCTGAAGCTGTTGGAGGTAATTCACTTTTAGCAAGGGTTGCAGCATACTTTCATGATATAGGCAAGCTTAAGAGACCAAGCTTTTTTATGGAAAACCAAATGAGCGGAAATCCACATGACAAGATGACAGCAAATTTGAGCACACTTGTCATAACTTCTCATATACATGATGGTGTGGAAATTGCAAAAAAGTACAGGATACCTCTTGTAATAAGGGATATTATAATTCAGCACCATGGTACTACACTGGTAGCATATTTTTACCATAAGGCTAAAAATGTAGAAAAGGATGAAGGCGTTGATGAAGCCAACTTCAGATATGATGGAGAAAAGCCTTCAACCAAAGAGGCGGCAGTTGTTATGCTGGCGGATTCTGTTGAAGCTGCAGTCAGGTCAATGCCTGATAAGACTGAAGGCAAAATAGAAGGACTGGTAAGGAAAATAATCAAGGATAAATTAGATGATGGACAACTCGATCAGTGTAATCTGACTTTAAAGGATCTTGATAATATTGCAAGGGCTTTTATGAAGGTATTTGGCGGGTATTTCCATGCCAGAGAAGAATATCCTGATATTAAAAGAGAAGAAAAGAATTTAAAGCCTCAGGATGAAGTAGATAATAGTGAAATTAGTAATGTTAAAAAGCTATAAAAGGAGAAAGACAGATGACTGTATTGATTGAAGATTTGCAGAACAAGATAAAAGTTTCCGACGAAATGGTTGAGCTTGTAAAAAGGGCAGTAAACAGTAGCCTTGAGTTTGAAAAATTCAGTATACCTTCAGAGATTAGTGTAATGTTTGTAGACGATGAAGGTATCAGGGAGATTAATAGAGAACATAGGAGCATTGACAAACCAACCGATGTTCTGTCCTTTCCAATTGTAGATATGTATGAGGGCGTTATAAACTCCGACGATGGAGACTTTGACCTTGATGAAGATCTTCTACTCTTGGGAGATATCGTTATCTCACTTGAAATGACAAAATTACAGGCACAAGAGTATGGGCATTCCTTTGAACGGGAACTTGCATTTCTGCTCACTCACGGTGTTTTCCATCTGTTAGGTTACGATCACGATTCGCCTGAACGCGAAGAAAAGATGATTTCAAAGCAGTATGGTGTACTTGAAATTTTAAATTTATCACAACGGTAAAAATATTAGGGTAGAATAAAAGTCCATGACAAGGGGCAGTTTATGAAAAACAGAAACTTGATTGACAGCTTTAATAATGCAATTAATGGTATAATTTGCGCTATAAAATCGGAAAGAAATATGAAGATTCATATTTGTACCGCTATTGTAGTGTTTATAATGAGTATATTTTTTGATCTTACCAAAGCTGAATTCCTGATTGTCTGTATTTCGGTAGCAATGGTGATTGTTAGTGAACTTTTCAACACTGCTATTGAGGAACTTGTAAATATGATAACAACAGGTTATCATCCTAAAGTAAAAATAATAAAGGATGTATCTGCCGGAGCGGTATTGGTATCAGCCTTTTTTGCAGTTATAGTGGGATACTTTGTTTTTTTTGAACATGTAAGTACTGGACTTGAGAGTGGTGTGGAAAGAATAAGACAGTACCCTATGCACATTACAATAATTGCGCTGATTGTAACAGTGTCTGTAGTTCTTGTGCTAAAGGCTGTCACCGGAAAGGGTACTCCATTAAGGGGCGGTTTACCAAGTGGGCACGCTGCCATAGCTTCTGCTATTACAACAGCAGTTGCACTATGGTCGATCAATTCAAAGATTACTCTATTGTGTATTGTTTTGAGTTTGCTTGTTATCCAGAGCAGGTTGGAGGCTAAAATACACAATTTTATTGAGGTTTTTATAGGAGCAGTAATAGGCTTTTTAATAACACTTTTACTTTTTCAGACATTTTTATGAGATCAAATTTTTTAGGAGGAATGAACTAGATGTCTTTTAAATCAGGATTTATATCAATAGTCGGGAGACCTAATGTTGGCAAATCCACCCTTTTAAATAATATAACGGGTGAGAAAATTGCAATAATGTCCGACAAACCACAGACTACAAGAAATACTATTAAAGCAGTAATAACAGGAGATGAGCACCAAATAGTATTTATTGATACTCCGGGAATCCATAAGCCAAAAAACAAACTTGGTGATTTTATGGTGAATATCGCTGTTGAGACCTTGAATGAGGTTGATGTTGTGCTGTTTCTGGTAGAGGCGCAGAATCTCAAACCGGGTCCGGGTGATCTTTTTATTGTTGAGCAATTGAAAAATGTTAAGTCCAAGGTTTTTTTAGTTATCAATAAGATAGATTTGATTGATAAGTCGCAGCTGTTGCCGCTGATTTCAGCTTATAAGGATCTTATGAATTTTGAGGCTTTAATACCAATTTCTGCCCTTAAGGATGAAAAACAGGATCCGTTGATAAGTGAAATCCTCAAAGTTTTACCTGAAGGCCCGAAATATTTTCCAGAAGATATGATGACTGACCAGCCTGAAAAACTGATTGCGGCTGAACTTATAAGAGAGAAAATTCTTCATCTTGTGAGTGATGAGGTGCCTCATGGTGTTGGGGTTGAAGTTATATCTTTTAAACAAAGGGATGACAAGGATATAATAAATATTCAGGCCAACATTTACTGTGAGAAGGATACTCACAAGGGCATCCTTATAGGTAAAGGCGGAAGCATGCTAAAACGTATAGGCAGCCTTTCCAGGACTGAAATAGAGAACTTGCTGGGTATACAGGTGTTTTTAGAGCTTTGGGTAAAGGTAAAGCCTGATTGGAGAAATAGTGAACAGATGCTTAAAGTTCTTGGCTATAGAAAATAACTTTTAAAAAGCTTAAATAAATGCATTCTATGTGGTATATATGAATAACGGAAAGCGGAAGTAGTATTTCAGTTATTTCATAAAAGATAACATAAATTTTCAAGTATACAAATTTTTTTTTAGTGTAACCTAATAAGGAATGAGTGAAATATTACACTTTTCATGTGGGTTGTTTGGCATCAAATAAGACCAGAAGTGAAATAGTAGTGGAAAGTTATATCTTCACCATTCATTGGGTAGCAGCTAATAAAATTTTTACAATTGTAGTTTCAAAAGGCTAGATCTGTCGGCAATTTGGTAGAGGAATCGTACAAGGAATTATTGAAACACAGTAACAGGTGCAATTGTAAATAAGACTTAAGGGGGAATGCATTTATGTTAAAAGAATTTGCATGGAAAGCTTTTGAGAGTACTGGAAATATTGACTCTTATATTTTCTTAAAGGAAATAGAAGAAAAGAATAAAATAGTTGAAGAAACTGCTGCGGCCAGGGATGAGGTAGCTATAACTAAAAACTAGGCGCAGTAATTTACCCCGGGGATTATATTATTTTGAATGTCTTAGCCTTATGAGGTTGTAAATGAGTTATATAAAAACTAAAGGTGTAATTCTTAAAGAAATAAATGTCGGAGAGGCAGATAAAATTGTAACTATCTTTTCAAAAAACAAAGGTAAAATATCAGGTTCTGCAAAAGGAGCTAGAAGACCTAAAAGTAGTCTTGTAGCAGGTACTCAGCTTTTTTGCTATAGTGAATTTGTACTTTTTAAAGGAAAAGATATGTATTCGCTTAACAGCTGCGATGTGATTGAGCCATTTTATGAGATAAGGAATGATCTCGTAAAGCTTACCTATGCAGCCCATATTAACGAAATTATAACAGATATTGTTCAAGAAGAGCAGCCATCAGCAAGGGTATTGCAGCTCTTTTTGAACTCACTCTATATGCTTTCCAAGACTGAGAAAGCGCCAGAACAGATTGCGCGGGTTTTCGAAATAAGACTGCTATCAATTCTAGGTTATGCGCCTTCAGTAAGAGGGTGTATAAAATGTGGAAGCGAAGATTTTACGGATTTTTCTTTTAGCTTTAGAAAATGCGGTTTTCTATGTAAGCAGTGTATCGAAGATGACCGATATGCGCTATCTTTATCGGAAGGTGCAGCAAGGGCAATTCATTACATAGTGCACAGCAATATAAAAAGTGTCTTTAACTTTGATGTCTCTAATAAAGTACTTAGAGAACTTGAAAAGGTGTCAAAGAGGTATTTAAAAGACAGACTGGACAGGGAATATAACAAGTTGGAGTTCTTAAAGACACTAAATTCTTGAAAGTAATACTCTATTACAGGCAATAAAAACTCCGGGACATCGAGTCCCAAAGTTTTTGCCTCTTTCACTTCGTTCGAAAGAGGCGAAATAAAAAAAGAGTTATAAAACTCTTTAAACGTTTTTTAACAATGTAAAAAAAATTGGTATAAGGAAATATTCATGACCTATTTCCTTTTATATTTAAAAGAGTATAAACAGAACTTTTAATGGCAGCTTGGCAATCGTAGTTCAAGGCATCTTCCCCAAACGTTAGACCCACAGCTTTGCGTCGCCGTCTTTCAACGACTTTGCCCTGTTTCATAAGTCACTATTTATATCTCCTTATACCGTGATCGGGAGGAAATATTGTACTACAATATTTATTATAGCACAGGGCGAATTAAAAATAAAGTGTTTTTTTATTATTTTTGAGTAAAAAATTAATGTTTTTTATCATGAATAGATTAAAAATTTGAAATAATATTAAAAAAAGTGTCAATTTAAGAAAAAATGTGGTATAATTAAAGTTGAAGAATTTCATTCAAGGCTTAACTTAATGTGTCTATTATTGGTTTTCAAAATCGTTCTTTTTGATTTGTAATAAAACTTTAATTCTATAATATAATCCTTTGGGATGTTTTTATCATGTGGTATCATTAAACCTTTTGAAAGGAGTGAGGTCATGTCTAAATATAATTTGGACGAAAAAACAGGAATTGCTTCTTTGTTTACCGGAAAAAACCTCAATAGGATGGTAAAGGTTGGCTCAACTCTTGAAATCAAACATTTTAAGATGTTTGAATATTTAAATGCTTATGTTGTTGATAAAACTGAAAATACATTGAAAATGGCCACTAAAGAGCTGATACAGGAGACTTTTTTCTTCCCGGGGGACCACGTAGCTGTAAACTATTCCGATTCAAAGGAACTATATGTAATCACCGGAGAAATAAAAACCATCCATTCTATGAGTCCTTTGGAGTTAACTGTTACTACAAACCATGTTGAAAAACTTAAGGATTTAAGGAAATATGAGAGATATTATGTGAGCCTCATGGCGAATATAAATATTCCAGGGCTTGTAAACAGGGTGTTTGCAGTGGTAAAGAATTTGAGTACAGGTGGAATAAAGGTAAACTGCTCAGAATATTTGTCAACAGAAGAAACAATGGAGATTGAAGTTGTTCTCGATAGAACCAACAAAATGACTTTTACAGGAGCTATTGTAAGAAGGGAAAAATGTAAGGGCTATTTCGAATATGGTATAGAGATACGCGGAATATCCGAATCAAATCTTAAATGCCTGCATCACTACATAAATTGGTTAAGCTCCGATTATAGATAGGCTTAGATAAATATAACGGTATAAAATGCTTTACTGGGATAAAACCTAAGGTAAAGCTTTTTTTGTGTTCAAACTTACTGCTTTGATTACAACCATCGTTGTGATATACTATAGTGTAAAATCTGAGCATTGTCCACGGATAATGCGAGCAAAGAGGGAGAAGGAATGATTAAGGATATATACCTTGATAATAGTGCAACCACAAGACCGTATGAAGAGGTTATAGAATATGTTTGTGAGATAAATAGAAATGTATATGGAAACCCGTCATCGATGCACACTAAAGGATTAGAGGCCGAAAAACATATAAAGAGTGCAAGAGAATTGGTTGCAAAATCTTTAGGAGTAGAGAATCAGGAAATCTATTTTACCTCAGGAGGAACTGAAGCTAATAACCTTGCAATATTGGGTTTTCTAGGAGCTAATCCGAGAAAGGGAAAGCATATTATAACTACAAAGATAGAGCATCCTTCCGTATTGGAAGTATACAAGTTTTTAATGGAAAGAGGCTATAAGGTAGATTTTCTGGATGTTGATGATAAAGGAATAATTGATCTACAAGGTTTAAGAGATGCTATAAATGAAGAAACTGCATTAATAAGCATAATATATATAAATAATGAGGTTGGAACTGTGCAGCCAATTAGCGATATAGTTGATATTAAAAACAGCAAGAACAGGGAAACAGCAATACATGTAGACGCTGTGCAGGCATACGGCAAGATAAAAATTGCACCTAAAAAGCTAGGTATAGATTTGATGTCCATGAGTTCTCATAAGATTCACGGTCCAAAGGGAGTAGGTGCTTTATATGCAAGTAAGGGTTTGAAAATCCGCCCAATATTTTTAGGCGGGGGTCAGGAGTCAGCTATGAGGTCAGGAACTGAAAATGTTTCCGGTATATGTGGCTTTGGGATGGCGGCAGATATAACATTTAAAAAGCTAGATGAGAACTATAAGGAGTGCCTTATATTAAAGGAGCATTTTGTTAAGAGACTTAAAGAAGAATTGGCTGAAGAAGTACTTATATTATCACCACAGGATTCATCACCATATATTCTAAATGTTTCTTTTGCAAATATTCGTGCAGAAGTTCTTCTTCATCACCTTGAAATGAAGAATATATTTGTTTCTACAGGTTCGGCCTGTTCTTCAAGAAAGAACACTCATAGCCATGTACTTAAGGCATTAGGTCTAAAACCTGACAGGATAGATGGGGCAATAAGATTCAGCTTTTCTGCCTTTAATACTATTGAGGAGATAGATTGTACAATTACTGCATTAAAAGATATTTTACCAAAAATCAATATAAGACGTGGAGGAAAAAGATGAAAAGAGTAATTTTGATAAGATATGGAGAGATTTTGCTTAAAGGCTTGAATAGGCCATCATTTGAAAGGAAGCTGATTGACAATATAAAAAGGTCCGTTCAACATCTGGGAAAGGCGGGTGTATTTAAGTCACAGGCAAGAATATATATAGAACCCCAGGTAGAGGATTATGATTTTGATGAAGCAATAAACCAGTTGACAAAGGTTTTTGGAATTGTTTCCGTCAGTCCGGTATGGAAGATAGAAACTGACTATGATGTTATAAAAGAGAATTCAGTCATTATGATAAAGGATTTATTAGCTAGAAAAGTCTATAAAACCTTTAAAGTTGAGACGAAAAGGGGAGATAAAAGTTTTCCTATGGATTCTCCGGAAATAAGTAGAAAGCTTGGTGGACATATTCTTGATAATTTCCCGGAATTGACTGTAGATGTAAAGAATCCGGAATTTATCTTTTATGTTGAGGTTAGGGAATTTACCTATATATATTCTGAAATAATTCCTGCAGTATGTGGAATGCCCATAGGAACTAATGGAAAGGCTGTATTGCTTTTATCTGGAGGGATAGATAGCCCTGTTGCCGGCTGGATGATTGCAAAAAGGGGAGTAGAGTTGGAAGCTGTGCACTTCTATAGTTACCCTTACACAAGTGAGAGGGCTAAGGAGAAGGTAATAGAGCTTACTAAAATACTTACATTATACTGTAATAACATAAAACTTCATATAGTGCCATTTACGGATATTCAGTTGGAGATAAACGAGAAGTGTCCGCAGGATCAGTTGACTATAATTATGAGAAGAGTAATGATGACAATAGCGGAAAGAATAGCTGAGAAAGTTGGAGCTTTGGCTCTTGTTACAGGCGAAAGTGTTGGTCAGGTGGCAAGCCAGACTATACAGAGTCTATATGTAACAAATTCTGTTGTAAAAATGCCGGTATTCAGGCCGTTAATAGGAATGGATAAAAACGAGGTTATAGATATTGCAAGAAAGATAGGCACTTTTGAAACTTCCATACTTCCGTATGAGGACTGCTGCACGGTTTTTGTTGCAAAGCATCCGAGCACAAAGCCGGTGCTTGAAAAAATATTATTATTTGAGAAAAATGCTGACTTGGAAGAATTAATTAATAAGGCAATAGAAAATACTGAAGTGATAGTGTTGTCAAGTAAATAGTGAGTAGTAATAAAAATATTGGATAAGTGTAATATAATGCCAATAAGAATAAATATTTATATAATATGTGGATATTCTATAGCACCAAAACTGTGTATTTGAAAAAGTTTGTTTTTTTTAACAGAATTTTGAGAATAATAGTTATTGATATCCATATATTATTTTTATTTATAGAAGGTATTAATATGTTACGAGATATAGCATCCAAAAAAATATATATTATAATAGCAAGCACTATTTTAGTGGCTCTTGCAGTAATTTTTCTGCTTTCAGCGTGGATATTGAGCCAGAAGACATTTTATATGGGTGTAAAGATTGAAAATATCAATGTTGCGGGAATAGATAGGATAAAAGCAAAAGAAATTATCCAGACAGAGTTAAATAGGAACTATAGTAGTAATAGTATAATATTAAAGTATGAGGAAAAAGAATGGCAGATAGCTTTAAATGAAATATCATATAGTTTCCTGACTGACAATGCTATAGATATGGCTTATAGAATGGGGCATGAAGGGAACTTTATCAGTCGCCTGATGGCTATCCATAATTTAAGAGAGAAGAATGTAAATATAGCTATTACACCTAAATTCGACAGGAATAAGCTAAAGAGCATGCTTGAAGGCATAAAAAATGAAATTGATCAAAAAGAAGCAGATGCCTCTGCAACATTTAAAAATGGGACAGTAACATTCAATAAGGAAGTAGTAGGAAAGAATATAGATGTTGACAAAAATTTGGGTTTAATAGAAAATATATTAATGGGGAGAAAATTTTCACCCATTGAATTAAGGGTCGATAATATCTTTCCAAGAATTCAATATAATGAAATTTCTGCTATAGACAATGTTATTTCTACATTTTCTACATCTTTTAATTTGCAAAAAATTGATAGGAGTTATAATATAAGACTAGCCTGTGAGAAGATAAATAACTTGATTTTATTACCGGGTGAAGTATTTTCAATGGATAAAGCGTTAGGTCCAAGAAGTTTAAGTTACGGATACAAGAATGCACCGGTTATTATAAAAGGCAAATTATTAGAAGGAATCGGTGGTGGTGTATGCCAGGTAACAACAACTCTTTACGTAGCTACATTGAAATCTAAACTTGAAGTTTTAGAGAGAAAGCCGCATTCAATGCCTTTGGGCTATGTACAACCAGGACAGGACGCAACGATATCAGAGGGATACATAGATTTCAAATTTAAAAACAATAAAGATTATCCTATTTTAATAAATGCCCAGGTATCAGGAAATACGATTATAATAAGAATTGTGGGGAAAAAAGAAGAAGCTTTGCAGAGTGTCAGGCTTAAGTCGGTAGTAGTTAAAGAATTTTCACCGGGAAAAGATATCGTAGTAGTTGATGCAATGATCCCGGATGGTGAAATGGTAGTTGACAAAAGTGCTGTTACCGGGCGACATGTTGTTGTTTACCGTGAAACCTATGATGAGAATAATAAGTTGATAGAGCGGGAAAAAATATCAGAAGATATATATCAGTCAGTCAGAGGAGTAATAAGGGTTAGTCCCAATTATTATAGACAAATTACAATGGAAGCTGCAGTGTAAAGCATCATGGGAAATAGTATACAATTTATTAATGGAATGAGGGATTTTTATGGATGATTCCTTGTACAGTAAAGAAATTGTCTGTCCAGTATGTAAAAAGAAAATTGAAGTAACAAAAGTTAAGTCTAAGGCTTGCGTTATAAAATCAAAGGACACAGATTTTTGCGTATACTATGAGGGAATAAACCCAATTCTATATGATGTGTGGGTATGTGAATATTGCGGTTATGCTTCGCAGGGGGAACGGTTTGAAGGACTAGCGGATAGGGATGCTAAGAAAATTAAAGAGAATATTTCTCCATTTTGGAAAAGTAGAAAGTTTTGCGGTGAAAGAAATATTGAAAATGCATTGGAGGCATTTAAACTGGCGTTATATAACCTGCAGAAGATAGAAGCAAAGGCAAGTGACTTTGCAAAGGTTTGTATCAGAATAGCATGGCTTTACAGACTAAGCAAGGATGAAAGAGAAAATGAATTTTTAAAGCATGCGCTAAAATTTTATAAAGAAGCATATCAAAAGGAAACGTTCCCTATAAATAAGCTTGATGAGTGTACATGTATGTATTTAATTGCGGAACTTAACAGAAGAGTTGGAGATATAGATGAATCCATTATGTGGTTTAATAAGCTTATAAGCTCGCCAGACGCGAAAGCAAATAAGGTTCTTCTTGAAACTGCAAGGGATCAGTATCATCTAGCGAAGGAGCAAAAAGAAAAAAATAAGGAAGCAATTTAAATAAAAAACTTCGGAGGCATTTAGCCATACTTGATTTCATGGCATTTGATTTGAAAAATCCTAAAAAGTATAAAATTAGCTCTTAATATGAGCTAATTTTTGTGTTATTATAGATATAAATTTGTTCATGAGACAGTTATTCCTTAGCTAAATTTGGAGGCAATATGGAAATAGGAAAGATTCCTAATAGTGTTTTGAAAGAGATTATTCTTGATAAAATCAAGGGAAGTAGAAAAGAAATTCTTGTAAGGCCAAAAGTAGGAGAAGATTGTTGCGCAGTTGATTTTGGCGATAATGTGTGTGTGTTGTCATCAGATCCTATTACTGGTGCTGTAAATGAAGTTGGACGTTTAGCTGTACATATTTCGTGTAATGATGTTGCGTCATGTGGCGCCGAGCCCTTAGGCTTGCTTGTTACTATTCTGGTACCGCCACAAGCGACGGAAAAGGAACTTGAGACGGTTATGGCTCAAATTTGTGATACTGCAAATTCTTTAAATGTTGATATAATTGGCGGGCATACCGAAGTTACCAGTGCAGTTAACCGATTTGTAATTATTACTACTGCGGTAGGTAATGTATTAAAGGATAAGTTGGTTTCTACATCAGGGGCTCAAGTTGGAGACGATATCATTATTACGAAGTACGCTGGTATTGAAGGAACAGCAATAATTGCTCATGATAAGGAGGCTGAACTTGAAGGCAAAATAGAAAGTGATGTTTTGGAAAGAGCAAAATCTTATGTTAATGATATAAGTGTTGTAAAGGAAGGAATCCTGGCAGGGCGTTTTGGAGTAAACTCAATGCATGATATTACAGAGGGGGGAGTTCTTGGCGCAATTTGGGAAGTGACAGAAGCGTCAGGAAAAGGTGCAATAGTTTATAGTGACAGAATACCTGTCAGGGATGAGACTTTACAACTTTGCCGAATTTATAGCATTGACCCTCTAAAGCTAATTTCAAGCGGGTGTATGATAATTACTTGTAAGAATGGCAGTGAACTTATAAAGGAATTGGAAAGTAACGGAGTAAAGGCTGCTGTTATCGGTCAAATAACAAATAGCATTGAAAAAAGACTTGTGTTAAAAGACGGATATAAGGATATTTCTGAGCCATTATCAGACGAGTTGTATAAAGTGGTTGGATAAGATTTACTTATAAAAAAGGGGGTTTTACTATTAACATTTTTAAAAGAATGACCAAACAAATGGAGTTGTCTACAAGTGAGGAGCAGCAAATAGAATCCATATCGTTTATTTTGGTAGTTTTGATAGTTGCTGTTTTACCACTTATTGCAATTCCAAAAGTTGTTAATACGCCTGTTAATACCTCGTACTTTTTAGATATTAGTGGGTATTATAAGCTTGTGTTTTTACTTGTTATATCAATGTTTATGCTAACAATAATGGGCTTTAAGGCGATAGCAAGGAAGCAGCATATCAAGCTTAGCCTTCCTCTCATGTTATTCTTTCTATGGGTAATAGTATCAACCTTTTTTGCAGAGGATGCAGCTATTGCATTTACAGGTTATCCGTTGAGGTGGCAGGGGTTATTAGCATATTTTTGCTATGCAGTTGTTTTTACATTTGTTGTTAATATGTTAAAGCCCAGATATGTAGGGAAGGTTCTTGTAGCTTTATTTATTAGTGCTTTTGTTATTTCTGTTCATTCATTATTAAATTATTATGGGTTCGAGCCCTTAAATATTGGATTAAAGTATTTCTTTGATGCTAAAATTACCCCTACTCTGTCGCGAGGTACACTAGGTAATAGAAATACTGCTGGGGCATATTTTTTATTTATTACAATTATATCTTTAGTAATGTTTTTTAAAAATAAAGGTATTAAAAGAAATATATTGTTTTATTTAGTGTTACTCTTTTCATACGCAGGTCTTTTGGTATCACTTACTCGCATAGCCTGGTTAGGAACTCTGTGTTCACTTGCTTTTGCTGCATTTTATTTTAGAAAGGATTTTAGAAAATATTTTAAAAAGATAATTATAGTATTTGTTTCTTTTGCATTAGTGCTTGTAGTTCTTGATATTACAGGTGGTGGTCAAATAACGGGAAGATATTATTCTATGAAATATCAGGTAAATGAAGCTAAAAACGGTAATATGGAACGATTGGGTTCGTCAAGGTTTTATATTTATGGTAAGGCTTTTAAGGTTTTAGCTGACAACCCTATTGTGGGCGTAGGACCGGATTGCTTTGCTTACTATAGTATTATATCTAGGGAAGAATATGATAAGCATCCAGAGTTAAATAGTGTAGGGTACTTTGATAAAGTTCATAGTGAGTATCTGGAATATGCTACAACAATGGGGATACCAGCCCTTATATTCTACCTTTGGTTTATAATATCAATTTTTATACCTTGGCTTAGAAAAAAGGATGAGATAAAACCTGAAATGCTGGGGATTTTTATAGCGTGGACAGGTTATCTTATACAAGCTGCATTCAACTTTGGTGCTATCAGTGTATTACCTTTGTTTTTTGTGTTGACAGGCCTACTAAAAAGCGGATTGGTAAATAAAAACGAAGAAGAAATTATACAAGACACAGAAAATGAAGTAAATAATGTCGATTTGACTTGTGAAGAGGCTACAACAGACAACACAGACGACAAATTCTCATTGACATAATTTTTATTTATTATTATAATCCTAATATTGGACTCTAGATAATATTAATTGCTTAATATAAATAGGAGGTTTTTTTCATGTATAGTTTAAAGGAAGTACTAAAATTTGATCCCGAGGTTGCAGGTGCAATAGAGGATGAAGTAAACCGTCAAAGGAATAAAATCGAATTGATAGCATCAGAAAATTTCGTAAGTGATGCTGTTATGGAAGCAATGGGAACTCCCTTGACAAATAAGTATGCTGAAGGATATCCCGGCAAGAGATACTATGGAGGATGCGAATTCGTTGATGTGGTTGAAAATCTTGCTATCGAAAGAGCTAAAAAGATTTTTGGAGTAGAACATGTAAATGTTCAGCCACATTCAGGAGCACAGGCTAATATGGCTGTTTTCTTTGCAGTTCTAAATCCCGGAGATACTGTTCTTGGTATGGACCTTGCACATGGAGGCCATTTGAGCCATGGAAGTCCTGTAAATATGTCAGGCAAGTATTTTAACATTGTATCATACGGTGTAAATAAGGACACATTTAGAATAGACTATGATGAAGTAAGGAAAATTGCAAAAGAGTGTAAGCCAAAAATGATAATAGCAGGAGCAAGTGCTTATCCTAGAACTCTGGACTTTAAAGCGTTCAGAGAGATTGCGGATGAAGTTGGTGCATATCTGATGGTAGACATTGCACATATCGCCGGTCTTGTTGCAACTGGTTTGCATCCTAGCCCTGTGCCTTACGCTCACTTTGTTACTACCACTACTCATAAGACCTTGAGAGGTCCTCGTGGAGGTATGATAATGTGCAGTAATGAATTTGCAAAAGCTGTTGATAAGGCAGTATTTCCAGGTATTCAGGGTGGACCTCTTATGCATGTGATTGCTGCAAAGGCGGTAAGCTTTAAGGAAATTATGACAGATGAGTTTAAGCAGTATCAGACACAGATTGTTAAAAACGCGAGTGTATTGGCAAATACCATGATAGAAAAGGGCTTAAACATTGTTTCCGATGGTACGGACAACCATTTGATGTTGGTTGACTTGAGAAACAAGGGTGTTACAGGTAAGGAAGCACAGTTTATGCTTGATGAGGTTAATATTACTGTAAATAAAAATGGTATTCCTTTTGATACTCAAAGTCCGTTTATTACAAGTGGTGTTAGAATTGGAACTCCTGCAGTTACTGCAAGAGGAATGGTTGAAAGTGACATGATCGAGATTGCAGACTTAATAAACCTTACAATAACTGATTTTGAAAATTCAAAACAGGTTATTAAAGATAGAATTAAGGTTTTATGTGATAAATATCCATTGTACAAATAAATCTAAATGTTTAAAAGAAGTGTTGGGGAACTACTTATAAGTAGTTCCTCAACACTTCTTCTATTATAACTTAAACAAAATATACATAAACAATGTATACCTGACTATTCCAAGATTCTCTCTTGTTGCTTTTAACACTGGTTGGTAAAAGCTTAAAACCTTATTGAAATCACTTTGAGTAACCTCTTCAGGGCTGTATCTTGCGTTAACAAATATTTTTGTTATTTCCTCCATCTTATTAGGGAAGAATCTACCAATATTGTCGAGTCTTTTGGCATGTTCGATAGGTGTTTCTCCTCCTTTGAAATCAGCTTTCTGATACGTCAGGTATTTCATAAAGTAATTATACAGTTCAATTATACCTTCCCTTGGAGGTAATTTGGCGAAATTAGTAAGAATTCTTTTTCTTCTATGAATATTGAATAATACTATCAAGAATATAATTATTATCACCGCAAGAACAGTGGAGATAATAATTATAAGCTTGTAGTTGATAGCTTTTGCAGTCACTGTCTGTTGGGGTATGTTTTTTTGGTGGTTAGGAGCACTGCTATTAATTGGTCTGTTGTTTGCGTTAATTTGGGGTGTCTGACCGGTTGATTTGTTTTCTTTTGTATTATAAAGGTTATTACCGAAGGATGCTGTAGGTTCAAACTGTAACCAGCCAATACCTTCAAAATAAACCTCAACCCATGCATGTGCCTGTTTGTTTGTGACTTCATAAAGATCGTTATTTATTGGCTGGTAAGGCAGCAAATAACCTTCTACATACCTTGAGGGAATTCCTATGCTCCTTGTAAGGATGGCCATGGCCGTTGCAAAATATGTGCAATACCCTTCCTTGTGTTCAAAAAGGAAATAATCAACAAAATCATAGTTTTTGGGTGCATCACCTGGTGTAAGGCTATATTTATAGTTTTTCGAAAGGTATTGTTCGATTGCCTTTACCTTATCATAGTCGTTCTTCTCATTTTGAGTTATAGATACTGCCAGTTCTTTTACTCTTTGGGGAACAGTATCTGGAATAGAAAGATACTTTGAATATATTGAGTTGGAATTGCTCGATAATGATTTTAAACTTATAACCCATTCGAAAGGATCAAAACTTTGTTCGTAAGTATTTTGCGAATCAATAATATTAATAAAGTTGGAGGTATTCATATAAGTCTGTTTGACTTCAGGGGACAGATTTAGTGAAGGGTTAAAATGAGCAGCAATATAGTCTGTAAGTTGATTTTTCATAAGTTCAGTATCCGGAGCCCCTAATATCAATTGTTCAATTTCCTGTTCATTTGTATCAATCCATATGTTATCTCCGTTATCATTAACTATGTTTAATACATTGGTTTTAATGTATTTGTTAATTTTATCTAAACAATGTTCCAAATAGCTATCATAAAGATACCTTTCGCTTACTTTCATTAAATTTTGAAAATCCTTATCACTGTACTTGATGTTATATAGTTGAAAGGAATAATTGAAACCTTTGCCTAAAGATCTACGTGAGAGCAAAATACCTTCGGGATTGACAAACATATCACTTCTATAGGAAGCCGGGAAGAAGCTATAGGCTTTTAATGGCACAAAGAGTGAATTTGTAGTGATGTTTTCATAGCTAATATTAATTTTATCTATTGGGATGTTATGGAGAATATCAGGCGTATAACTTTCTAGTGTTTTATGTGAATCATAGAGCAGGGGAAGGCCATGCTCCAATTCATAGGTATCAAAGTTCAGCTTATTATTTTGGTCATTTAAATCAGAGTATGAGATATTTGTGTTTACCCATGAATTTCCGGTATATTGATCACTTGAACATCCTTTAAGATATATTACATTTGGTGCCTTTACCTTAAATACAAGTGTATCGTCTGGGGTTATATTTCCGCCTAATTTATTGCTGCTGGAACCAAAGCCTGTAGTTGATAGGGAAAAGTAATCCGAGCCAAATATATTAGAGCGATTGCTAAAGGCAGTGTTTATCTTTTCATCAAGCCATTTCCACTCAATTGGCTTCTGGCTCGCAGGTATAACACTTGTAAGGAAAAGAACAAGCAGAGCTACAGGTACTGCAAGAATTATAAAACTTGACAGGCTGGCAAAATCATTTGATTCCTGAACGGATTTCTTATTGTATATGTGCAGCAAATAGTAGATTACTATGGAAATTATAAATGTGTAAAACGAAATATAAGCGTTTTGTGCAAAATAATTGAATATCCATTGTGCGCAGAAAATAGAAATTCCAGTAAGTAAGATTATATGGAAACTAAACTTTTTAACTGTAAAAATATAAACTGCTAAAGAAAAAACAAAACTGAAAAGCAATGTGAATACAAGCGGAAAAAACTCTTTAATGGATTCCGTACCATTAATATATCTGTATAACCATACGAAAGGCTCAGTTAAACGATAAATTGACCCGCTAAATAAGGTATATCCTACAAATATACTACTGCCTAAAATAATAGCAATTACTGATATTCTGGTCGTCATTCTATTGAAAAAGAGTATTGAAAAAAGCAGGAGGAAAAAAAGGATAACTCCTGTAATCTGAAGCGGTGTATATTTAAATAGAAGAGTTGTTATAAAAGGATATACAAAACTAAAACTCATAAGCAACATAAGTATAAGCTTTGCAATATAGTCAAATATTTTTTTTGAAAACATTGTCTTCTGCTCACCTCACAACATTTATAGTTTTTACTTTTTATTATTAATCTTGATCATGTTCGAAGATCATTTTTATATTATCACCAACATTGATTTTATATGGAGTTACACCAATTTCGGGTAAATCCATCAGGATATCGTTAACAACACTTTCACAAGTCCCGGTTATGCTTTGTGGAGAGATATAAATAAGATTTACATCATAACCTAATGCCTTTGTCTTATAAATCTCATCATACAGGTCATAGTCCAGATTGGATGTAAATATCAAAAGTTCTGTCTTTTTAATATTACCTCTTGTGTAACTGCTTAAAATGTCCTTAAAATCAATATCCTCCTTAAAACGTACTTTTGCAAGAACGTCATAGATTTTTGTGAATTCCATAGTATTTTTTGCTTCTATGTCCATGAACCCTTTGGAGTGATAAATCAAGTTAATGGGAATCCAGTTGCAAAGGCAATAGTAAGCAATAGCAACGGTACTTTCAATTAATTTATCCTCCAGCATTAAGTTCTGTTCATAGCTGTACTTGTTTTTCTTGAGGTCCAGTATAATAACACAGTTTGTCTTTGAAGTGCCCTCATAGTTTTTAACCATTAATTCATTCATCTTTGCAGATAATTTCCAGTGTATCTTTTTTAGGCTGTCACCATAGGCGTACTTTCTGGTATCTGAAATGGTTGTAATATCTTCATACTGATTATTCAGTATAGTATGCGCTTCTGAAAGATAATTCGTCCTAATGTGAAGACTGTCAAGTTTTATCAAAAGAGGATTAACAGTTATTGTTTTAGTTATATCAGGTTTGTAGGTAAGCCTGAAAATGCCAAGGTAATCCTCAAATTCAATTGATTTAACACCCACCATGTAGTCACCGCGATACTTGCAGGTCAGGTTAAATGTATAGGACTTTTTCCTAAAAGGAAACAACGAAAAGTTCTTCGACTGAAATTGTTTTGCAAATATAGTGTCAGAACCATAAAAATTAATCCTGATATACGGGTAAAGAAATAAATCCTGGTTGTAAATGCTAAAGTTATAGTTAACTGTATCATCCTTTACAACGCTGCGTTTGTCAATTTCTTCGACAAATTTAAATCTGGTATAGGCTATAAGTGTAAAGGCAATAGAAATAACAGGGAGAAGGATGATGACATAAAAAAGCATGTAAGGAACCTTACCCCCGAAAAAGTATATAAATATCAGCGATAGAAAAAATAAAGATATATATAAAATTCTATTCTTTTTCATAGTTTTCCACCACAGACAGTTTAACCGATTGAAGAATTGATCGGATAATTTCTTCACCGGAAATCTTTTTAAGCCGTGCTTCCTGTTTTAGTACAATTCTGTGTGAAAGTACAGGTACAGCCATAAATTTTACATCCTCGGGCAGGACGAAAGTCCTTCCATTGTAAAAAGCCCAGGCCTGTGCAGCACGGAATAGTGAAAGAGAGCCTCTGGGACTTGCTCCGAGATTGATATCTGAATGTGATCGAGTTTTAGCCACAATTTCTACTATATAGTCGTTTATTGTCCTGTCTACAAAGACTTGTTTTACTTCGTTTTGAATTAAAATTATATCCTCACCGGTGGCAACAGGCTTTAAAGCTTGCACAGGATTAGACTTTTGAAACTTGGAAAGTATTAGGCTTTCTTCTACTTTTGAGGGATAACCTATCGAAACCTTCATAAAGAACCTATCGAGTTGAGCCTCCGGAAGAGGATAGGTGCCAAGGTATTCGATAGGGTTTTGAGTTGCCAGAACCATAAAAGGTTTTGGAACATAATAGGTTTCTCCGTCAACTGTAATCTGTTTTTCTTCCATAACCTCAAGCAAACTTGCCTGTGTCTTGGGGGAAGTTCTGTTAATCTCATCTGCAAGTATAATATTGCTCATGATACTGCCGGGATGAAACTCAAACTTACCTTCTTTCTGGTTATACATGGTAAATCCTGTTATATCCGACGGCAAAATGTCAGGAGTAAATTGTATCCTCTTAAAAGAAGCATCAACAGACTTTGACAAGGAAGACACAAGGGTAGTTTTCCCGACGCCGGGAACATCTTCTATCAGAACATGTCCATCACAAATAAGCGACATTAGAATTAACTCAATAGCATTTTTCTTTCCTACAATAACATTTTCTATATTTTCAACAATTTTTTTTAATAGCTTTACTGATTCATTCATTGTTTACCCCCCATTAATTCCGTTTATTCTGTTAGTACATATAAGCTCTTTACTCCTCAGATAATTGGTTCTATAATTCTAACACTATTATATAATTTGATATCAAGTAAAAAAGATAATTATAATCTTATACCCTTTATTATGAATTATATAGTAATTAGTGTATAATTCAATAACGAATTATACCAATATTTTGACTTGAAAATATACAAAAAAGTTTCACCTGGGAAGTGAAAAATCCTAAGTAATATTTCAACTATTCATTAAAATATATTTTTACAAATCAAGGGTTTTAATGACGGCTTTAAGTGATTCTCCGGATTTTTTAAGCAATTCACTCTCTTTTTCACTCAAATCGACACTAAGTATTCTTTCAATACCATTCCTATTTACGACTGTAGGTACACTTAAGCATACATTATCGACTCCGTAGTGACCATCTAAAAGACTTGATACAGTAAGAATTGAGTTTTCATTTCTTACGATAGCTTCAACAATTCTTCTAACGGCTAGTGCAACCGCATAGTAAGTAGCACCTTTTTTCTTTATGATCTCATAAGCTGCATTTTTTACATTTTCATATATTTCGTTTCTAGAAAGGCTTTCTTTGCAGCCGTGACAATCGCTGCAGTACTTTTCCATTGGAATACCTGCTATATTGGCAAGACTCCATGTAGCCACCTCTGTATCACCATGTTCGCCTAAAATGTAAGCATGAACATTTCTAGGGTCAACACCTGTATGATCTCCAAGAAGGTATCTGAACCTTGCACTGTCAAGAACCGTACCGGAACCTATAACCTTATTCTTAGGAAAGCCAGAAAGCTTATAGGTAACATAGGTTAGTATATCAACAGGGTTAGTAACCACTAAAAGTATACAGTTGCTGTTGTATTTTACAACTTCTCCTATAATGCCTTTAAATATAGCGGTATTTTTTTTGACAAGGTCAATACGTGTTTCTCCTTCTTTTTGATTGGCCCCGGCAGTAATAACAACTATATCAGAGTCTTTGCAGTCACTATAATCGCCGCTGTATACTTTGACAGGCCTGACAAAAGGCATTCCATGGTTCATATCCATTACTTCACCTTCAGCCTTGTCCTTATTTAAATCTATTAATACAATCTCAGATACAAGACCGCTGATCATTAGTGTGTAAGCGGTGGTTGACCCAACGAAGCCTGCACCGACTACAGTTATTTTCTTGATCATTTTATCTTCCATAATTATATTCTCCTTTTATCATTAGTTACCATAAATAAACTTAGGTTACATATATTAAATCTTCCAATTATTATATTATACCTTGCTTTACGAAATGTAAAACAAATTGTATATACTTTTTTATATAAAAGATTACATTCAAAACTTTTATTTTGGCATTATAATTGATATACTATAGAGATCGAATTGTAAAAATAGGAGAGTTGTTTATGAATGCTGAAATTCTAGCTGTAGGAACCGAACTACTTATGGGGCAGATTGCAAATACCAATGCCCAATACATATCACAGAAATTAAATACCATTGGAGTAAACGTATATTATCACAGTGTTGTAGGCGATAACCCATCAAGGCTCAAAACAGCTCTGGAATTGGCTTTTGATCGTTCGGATGTAGTTATTATGACGGGAGGGTTAGGGCCAACTCAGGACGATCTGACAAAGGAAACTGTTGCGGAAATAATGGGAAAAAAGCTCATATTACATGATGAGAGCCTAAAACAAATAGAGGAATTCTTTAAAAAGATAAACCGCCCAATGGCGAAGAATAACGTAAAACAGGCGTATTTGCCAGAAGATTGTATAGTGATAAAGAATAACAACGGTACAGCTCCCGGATGTATAATCGAAAAGGAGAATAAGGTGGTAGTTATGCTTCCGGGACCGCCATCTGAAATGAGACCAATGCTTGATGATACTGTAATACCGTACTTGCAGGAAAAATCAGGAGAAAAGATTGTTTCAAAGTACTTAAGAGTCTTCGGGGTTGGAGAGTCTTTGCTTGAAGAGAAGATATTAGACCTTATTAATAATCAGAGCAATGTTACTATAGCTACCTATGCGAAAGAAGGAGAAGTAACGGTAAGAATTACTACCAAGAATAATGACGAGGAAATGGCATTAAGAGACCTGAATTCTATAGAGAATGAAATTGTGAAAATACTGGGCGATTCCGTCTATAGCAATGAAGATAAGGAATTATATGAAGTGGCTTCAAAACTGCTGTTAGAAAAAAAAGTATCAATAGCATTTGCTGAATCGTGCACTGGAGGTCTTATAAGTTCTGTTATCACTGATATACCCGGTATTTCAGCTGTTTTTGACCGTTCTGTAGTATCCTACAGCAATAAATCAAAGGTTGAAAGCCTTGGGGTGAAGCAAGAGACTCTTGACAACCATGGAGCTGTAAGCAGTGAAACAGCCATAGAAATGGCGGAAGGCATAAGGAAAGTGGCAGGAACTGATTTGGGACTTTCTGTTACCGGAATTGCAGGACCAGACGGCGGTACAGAAGATAAACCTGTAGGTCTTGTTTATATTGCATTGGCGGGTAAATCAGGAACCCAATGTAAGGAATTAAAGCTTGCCGGCAATAGGAAAAGGGTAAGAAATATGACTACATTAAACGCCTTTGATATGATAAGAAGATTGTTAATGAATAACTGAAATTTGAATAAAAAGCACCAGTAGTGGAGGAATTATATTTGGAAAATACACAGAATAAGAAGCTGACAGGAGCTGCGGCTATTGTTATGTCTTCTATAATTTTTAGCAGGTTGACGGGTTTTGTAAGAGAAGTTCTTGTACCAAGCTTAATTGGAGTCAACCAAGTGGCGGATGCATATAACATTGCATTTAAAGTCACAGGATTAATGTACGACCTTCTTGTTGGAGGCGCTATATCTGCAGCACTAATTCCCATATTATCCGGATATATTGCTAAAAAAGATGAGGAAAATGGTTGGAAGGCTGTAGGAACTTTTATTAATGTAATAATGGTGTCTATGGTTTTCGTTTGTTTTGCAGGAGTTGTTTTTGCACCCCAATTAGTAACTATAATGGCACAGAATAATACCAGGGTTGATATAAATTTGGCAGTGGAGCTTACTAGAATTTTGTTTCCATCGGTGGCTTTTTTGATGATGGCTGGACTCTCAAACGGAGTTTTAAATGCCTACCAGAGGTTTGCAGCTGCAGCTTACGGTCCCACTATATATAATTTAGGAAGTGCACTTAGCATTTTTTTGTTTAGCAAAAGCAGGTGGGGAGTCAGAGGTGTTGCTTATGGAGTTATGGCAAGTGCTTTTATATATTTTGTCTTCCAGTTTTCATTTGCACGCAGGAATTTCAAATTTTATAGGCCAAAGTTCTACTTAAAGCATGATGGATTCAGAAAACTGTTTAAGCTGGCAATACCTTCGTTAATGTCTTCAGCGGTTGTGCAGATAAATGCATTGATAACATCTTCTTTTGCTTTGCAGTTTTCAGCTGGAAGTCTTACAGCACTCAATGTTGCGGACAGAACATGGCAAATGCCTTATGGTGTGTTTGCGCAGGGAATGGGAATAGCAATGCTTCCAAGTTTATCTTCAGACCTTGCAACGGGAAAAGTTAAAGAGTTTAAGGATACTCTAATGAAAGGTATAAAATCGGTGCTTCTAATGACAATTCCGGCAGGGGTAGGATTTATAGTACTTAAAGAACCAATCATAAGGACAATATTCAAGTTTACCAATAAGTTTGATGAAGAAGCTGTAATTACTGCCGGTAGTATTCTGATGTTTTTTTCAATTGCACTGCTGAGCCAGTCAATTGTGACAATTTTGAACAGAGCCTTCTATGCAGATAATGATACAAAAACGCCCCTTTATATCGGGATAGGCACAATAGTACTCAACATGATATTCAGCAGTATATTTATGAAAACAACAAATCTCGGAGTAAGTGGCATGGCTCTTTCGTACTCATTGGTAAGTGCTATAAATGCTGTTTTGCTGCTTACTATGCTAAATAAAAAGATGAAGGGAATTTATCTGGATAAGCTGTTTTCGTTTCTTGCTAAGGTTATCCCGGCTTCATTAGTCATGGGAGCTGCTTTGTTTTTATTAAATCTTGTGATACCTGGAGAAGCAAGCTCAAAAATAATCCAATTTATAGATCTCGCATTCGAAATAACTGTTGGTGTAGTTGTCTATTTTGCAGTAGTTCTGCTGTTAAAAGTTGAGGAAGCCGATAGTTTTAAAAACATGATTGTAAGTAAATTAAAGAAAACCGCAAAACGGCAATGATTTTTTGGGATTCCCATAAATTATTCAGTTAAAAAATACAAAAGATGTTGACTCCAAAAAATGATTAGTGTATAATAAAATACAAGAACACATGTTCGATGTTTGTTTTAGGAGGATGAAGAGATGATTGAAAAGAAAAAAGCATTGGAAATGGCATTAGGGCAGATTGAGAAGCAGTTTGGTAAGGGTGCTGTTATGAAATTAGGTGAGAACACCCATATGAATGTAGAGACAATACCTACTGGTGCCATGGGACTTGACATTGCATTGGGTGTTGGTGGAGTTCCAAGGGGAAGAATAGTTGAAGTATTTGGACCTGAGTCTTCCGGTAAGACAACAGTTGCTCTGCATATAATTGCAGAAGCTCAAAAAGCAGGTGGAGAAGCAGCATTTATTGATGCTGAACATGCATTAGATCCTGTATATGCAAAGAAACTTGGCGTTAATATAGATAATTTGATTGTATCCCAGCCTGATACCGGTGAACAGGCTTTAGAAATTGCTGAAGCATTGGTAAGGAGTGGAGCAATAGATGTAATAGTTATTGACTCGGTAGCAGCATTAGTTCCCAAAGCAGAAATAGACGGTGAAATGGGAGATTCTCACATTGGACTTCAAGCAAGGCTTATGTCCCAGGCGTTGAGAAAGTTGTCAGGGGTTATAAGCAAATCGAAAACCACTGCTATTTTTATAAATCAGTTAAGAGAAAAAGTAGGTATAATGTTCGGTAATCCTGAGACTACTCCGGGCGGACGAGCTTTGAAGTTTTATGCTTCAGTAAGACTGGATGTTAGAAGAATTGAATCCATCAAACAAGGTACTGAGGTTATTGGTAACAGAACAAAGGTTAAGGTTGTAAAGAATAAGGTTGCTCCTCCTTTTAAAGAAGCTGAGTTTGATATTATTTATGGAAAAGGTATTTCTAAGGAAGGCAGTATTTTAGATGTTGCAGTTAGTTTAGATATTGTCAATAAGAGTGGTGCATGGTTTGCGTACAATAATCAAAAGATCGGACAGGGAAGGGAAAATGCAAAACAATTTTTGATGGAGAATACTGCAATAATGAGTGAGATCGATGCTAAGATAAGAGAAAATTATAATCAAGCTTTTATCAAGAGTATAGATGCCCATATTGAAGAAGACGACGAAGATGCTGATTTAGAACCGGAAGATTAATAAAATCTTTGTAGCGGAAATAGGCACCTATTTAAGGTGCCTTATTTTTGACTACTTTACTGGTAAGTTTCGTATATTTGTATTTTAATATGGGGTTGACTATCTAAAATAATAATTTGATTTATTCACAGCTTTGAAGTAAAATGAAAGAAACCCATAATTATGTATAATTTACACTATATATATTCTATTATGCAAGTATTTAAAAGTATAAATGAAATGTTACATATGGATTGAAAATTAACACATTTAATTTTTATTTAGGTGATTATTAATGATTATTACTTCGTTTGAAAAAAATAAAAAAAATAAGGATATGGTATCGGTATTCATAGATTCTCAGTATTCGTTTTCACTTCCTGAGGAGGAATACATAAGGCTTGGGCTTTATGAAAAAAATGAAATTACTGATGAAGAACTAAGCTATATAAAAAAAGAAGTATTACTTAAAAGTGCTAGATCCAAGGCTATTAAGTATCTTTCTTTTAAGCTTCTAAGTGAAAAAGAACTATTTATCAAATTGCAGTCTATAGGATTTGATGAAGAAACAATCATAAGTTTATTGGATGATCTTAAAGCTATGGGTTATATAAATGACAAGATATATGCTCAGAAATTTGTCTTTGAGCGCAGCAAACTTAAGCCAAAGTCGAAAAAAATGCTTAAAATCGAACTAAGTACAAGAGGGATATCTGACGATATTATTGATGAAGTTTTAGATAACTTTGAATATGATGAATTGACGATTATTGGAAGATTAATCAGAAAGAAGTTTGGTAAGTATGATTTATCTGATCCGAAAATCGAGATAAAAGTAATGTCTTTTTTGATGCACAGAGGTTTTAGCATGGATATGATCAAACAAGGAATTTTAAACATAATTCAGGAAGAGAAAGATAGCTGTTCATAACTCTACTATATAGGTATATTTTAGCATTCCATAATAACTTGAAGTAAGTAAAAATTTATATAAGTAAAAATTTTGGTAAGTTGTAAAATAAAGTGACGGAAGAAGCAAAAAATTGAGACTCATGGTAAAATCCATTGTATAATGTTTAGCAACCACGAAAAACAAACAAAGGAGAAAACCATGAGCCAGATTAATAATACCGCAAAAACAAAAAAATATAAACACCTAAAAGCAAGAGAAAGATATAGTATTGAAATATTGTTAAAAGAGGGATTAAAACCTTATGAAATAGCACAGCGCATGCAAAGAGGTATCAGAACAATAGAAAGAGAAATATCGAGGGGAAAGATAAAGCTTGTGAACTCTGATTTGACTTACAGAGAAGAATATTGTGCAGATGTAGGGCAACGAATATATTATGAGAATGCAAGGAACAAAGGACCTGGATTAAAGATAGGTAAAGACCACAAATTAGTCAAACACATAGAAAAAAAGATTGTAAAAGAAAAGTATTCCCCAGATGCAGTGATAGGAGAGATAGAAGCGAAAGGCTTAGAGTTTGAGACCCAAATATGTACAAAGACAGTATATAACTATATAGATCGAGGAGATGTGTTCTTAAACCTTACAAATATAGATCTTCCAGTGAAAAAAAGCTGGCAAAAAGAGAGACTATAAGAAAATAAAGATACCGCATAAAAATCTTAAAGGAACAAGCATTGAAGAAAGGCCTACAGAGATTGATAAGCGCGAGGAATATGGACATTGGGAAATGGACTGTGTTGTTGGAAAACGTGAAGGGAAAGGTGCAGTATTACTGGTTTTAAGTGAGAGAAGTATACGCGAGGAAATAATAATCAAAATGCCATCAAAGACACAAGAATCAGTAGTAGCAGCACTAGATTGTTTGGAGAAGAAATATGGTAAATCATTTAAGGATAAATTCAAAACAATAACAGTGGATAATGGTAGTGAATTTCTTGATTATGAAGGCATAGAACGGTCTGTGAGGGCTGGAAAAGATAAAAGGGTGAAACTATATTATGCACATCCATATAGCTCCTGGGAAAGAGGCACAAACGAAAATACAAACAAGCTAATACGCCGATTTATACCAAAAGGAACAGATATAGGGAGAATAAGTAAAAAGACGATAAAATGGATAGAAACATGGATAAATAACTATCCAAGACGAATATTAGCATATAAGTCTGCAATTGATATGGCTGCAAGTTAAAACCTTGGGACTCTGTCCCAAGCCCTGTCCTCGCCAGAAGGCAGCCGGTCTGTCATAACAGACCGGGAACAAAAGGATGATAGTGCAATGGATGTAAAGGGTCTCCGGCTTTGCCTACGATGAACGAGCTATGCTCGCCCTTGACATCCCGAACAATAGTGCCAATAGTTTGCATTATACAAGTTTACCAAAATTTTACCGTCACTTTAACTTGCAATTTATATAAGTAAAAATTTTAAAATAATTACTACTCAATTTACTAAAAAAATGGTATAATAATTATTATATAAATTTAAATCAGTTCTTAATAAATATGTTTTCCTATAAAAAATAGTATAGAAATGGTATTCCAAAGTGTAGAAGGCACTATTTATAGTTATTAGGCACTTTCTTTTACGTTAATTTGGAGGGATTTAGAATGAGGAAAACAAAACTAAATAATTCATATTTTGACAATAGAATATTAATAATTGATGATGAGATCGGTATAGTTAATTCCGTGTCTGTTATCTTAAAGCGCAATGGCTATGACTGTGCGGGTGTAACAGACCCTTTGGAAGGAATAAAGTTATTAAAGGAACAGCACTTCGATATATTAATTCTGGACTATTTAATGGAAAATATCCATGGGGATGAAGTAATCAAAATGGTGCGTGGATTTAATTCCGATTTGTATATTATACTTCTCACGGGACATAAGGATATTGCTCCTCCGCTACTTACAATAAAAGCATTTGAAATTCAAGCTTACTGTGAAAAGTCAGATAGATTTGATCAATTGACTCTTTTGGTTGAGTCTGCAAGAAAATCAGTTATTCAAATGAAAACAATAAGACGATTTAATGATAGCCTTAATGCTATAATAAAATCAATGTCTAATATATATAGGATTAAGCCGTTGGAAGCCATTGTGAATGAGATTTTGCTGGAAATTCAGAGTATTATTGAATGTGAAAACGGTTTTATACTGGTCTATGAAAACAGTAGTATAAGAATTTTACCTCATAATATATTTAAGGGTATCGGAATATACAATAAAGAACTTGATAAATTTATGATTGAAGACTATCCTTCGCTTAAGAATCAGCTTAATAATGCAAGGACTGGAAATGATATTGTTAGAATCGAAAACGGAATAATATTACCTCTCGTAAACGAGTATTTTAATTCTCAGGGTGTATTATATCTACAAGGGGAAAGCTTTAATGATTGTGAGAAAATTCTTGAGATTTTTTGGGGGCAGGTAAATGCTGCATTAAGCAATTCGATAATGCACTTGCTGGTAAATGCAAAAAATGAAGAGCTTAGTAAAGCATATGATGAAATTGACAACTTATTTAAAGTTTTAGAAGGAAATTATCGCCATCAGGTGGATAAAAATGAGTTCCTGGAGCAGGTCGTAAAAAGCAGAACAGCAGCAATTAGAAGTTTGTTGGATAATGCTGGCCAGGGATTTTTGTCATTTGGACCTGATCTGGTAATTGACAGTGAATACAGTCTTGAATGCACAAGAATTTTTGGAAATAATATTGAAAATAATAGATTTTCAACGTTGTTGTTTCCTGAAGATGAAGACAGCATAAAGCTTATTGATGAAGCCTTTATTAATATATTCAAAGAGAAGGATATATCAAAAAGAGAGGCTTATATTTCACTTATTCCTGATGAAGTGGAAATGGGTGGAAGGTATATTCACTTAGAGTACAAAACAATTAGTTCAAACGCAAATGAGAATTTGAAAAAGGTTATGGTTGTTCTGACAGATTATACTGAAAAAAGACATCTGGAAAGTCAGATGGAAGAAGAACGCAGAGTGCTGAAAATGGTTGTCAATGTTGTAACAAATAAGGATGACTTTTTTGACTGCATAGATCAATATAATAGGTTCAGTGAGAGAAAAGACTGGGATATTTTGAAGATTAATAAGCCATTTGAGTACATAGTGCTGGAACTATACCGTCAAATTCACACCTTTAAGGGAAGTTTTGCAAATTTCCAACTCACGAATGCAGTGTCAGATTTGCAGGATTTTGAAGATAAGATGTTTGAATTTAAAAAGAATATTGATAAAAGAACTAAATTTGATTTACAAGAACTTTTAAATGGCTTTGACCTAAAAATAGCCCTGGATAAGGATCTGAAAGTTTTGGAAAATGTGCTGGGCAAGGAATTCTTTAAGTGTAAAGGCAAGGTACATATTGATAAACAAAAGCTTATTGAAATTGAAAACAAAATGGAGGCTATGCTTTCAAAAGAAGAGTGTGAAGTGCTTGTGCCTTTAGTTAGAAAGCTGAGATTGAGGCCTTTTAGTGATCTTATTCGCACTTATCCTGAATATGTTTTAAGAATGACCGAGATGTATGGAAAAAGGGTATATCCTTTTAATGTAGAATCAGATACGCAGATATTGGTTGATGCAGATATATTTGGAGACTTTGCAAGGGCTTTGATACATATATTCAGAAATATTATAGATCATGCAATAGAATATCCTGAAGATAGGCTTGAAGCAGGAAAGGATGTCTCTGCTACTGTTAAATGCTCTATAAAGCTGGTCGGGGATTCAATGGTTATTACTGTTAGTGATGATGGTCAAGGCATAGATATTAATGAAATTCGAAATTGGGCAGTAAAGAATGATGTGTATTCGATTGAGAAGGTAAATAAGTTTAGTGATAAAGAAGTTGTGGATCTAATTTTTTTGGATGAAATGACAACTGAGAAAGTGGCTAATGAAATATCAGGGAGAGGGCTTGGTTTACCGGCAGTTAAAAATGAAGTGGATAGGCTTAAGGGTGATATTGAGATTAAATCATCTAAAGGAAAGGGAACGGAATTAAAGTTTACCATTCCACTTTGTTAGAAAAGCTCAAAATGTAAAGATAAATTTAATGCCCGGCTATTTTGATCCAAAATTGCCGGGCATTAATTTATGAAATTTTACAGTTTGGTCTTTTTTTTGTGTGTTATAATAATATTGAAGAGATGTTTTTGATAGTACGTTTCATACAAAACTTTAAGGAAATAATAGTATATAATATATAAATAATAAAGTAAAAGCGGAGGAGTATTCCAATGGAAATGGATAAAATAAGTTTTTGTGAGAATTGCCTAAAAGATGTTGAGTTTGAAATACGGAACGAAATAGTCAAAGTCGATCTAAAAGACATTGTGTTTACTTATGGGGCACTTGTACCATATTGCAAGGAGTGTGGGAAGGAATTAAGTATATCTGAAATAAATGATTTAAATATTATCAAGGCCTATAAGGCGCAAAAGGAAGCACTTGAAAGTAGAGATGGATCGTATTGAGAATTACTTAATATTACTTAATGTTACTTAATATTACTTCAAATTTTCACGTGGCAGGTCAGTCTACTTTGCTACGTTGCTCGCTACGCAACCATCTGGTTGTTCCTTTTTGCTGCAATGCTTACCTATATTTGCAGCATTCCCAAACTGCTTTTTTGAAAAGTAATTAGTTGACAGTCATATTATTTATGTTGTAAAATAAATTGTAATGGTATAAATAACTGTTAGCAATATTACAAGTGATTATAATATTGCTAATAAGGATTTTGGTTTTTATTATAATAGTCAATAAGGTATATTATTTTTTCGTCGTAATTATCATTAAACCAACAATTCGTAGAAATGCATGTTTATTCAATTCGGGATTTTCTTTAATATTATTATAATAATGAACAAAAATTTGACACTTTCCAGGGTGCTTTTAATAGAGCTGATTTAAAAACATCATACAAGTAGATATTAATAATCCATTTATAAGATGGGTAATAATATACAATTTGTGAATAATGTAAAGGAGAGATCGAAATGAAAAAAGTTGTTTCACTAATATGTGCATTGGCATTAATGGTAAGCATATTTTGCGTGACTTCAATTTGCACAGTAGGTACAAGTGTTGCTGCATCAGGGTTTAAGGTTTCAGGTACAAAGCTTATAGATGCAAAAGGAAATGAGTTCGTAATTAGAGGTGCAAATCATGCTCATACCTGGTATAAAGACCAATTATCAACGGCAATACCGGCTATGGCAAAGGCAGGTTGTAATACAGTAAGAATAGTATTGTCTAATGGCGGTCAGTGGACAAAAGATTCAGCAAGTGATGTAACCAATATCATTAACCTCTGCTCACAGAACAAAATGATTGCGGTGTTAGAAGTACATGATGCTACAGGTAAAAATGATGAGACTTCATTACTGGCAGCAGCGAATTATTTTGTTGATATCAAGAGTGCCTTGGTAGGAAAAGAAGATCGAGTTATCATAAATATAGCAAATGAATGGGGCGGAACTTGGGATAGTGCAGCTTGGTCAAGTGCTTACCAAAAGGCAATACCTGTTATCAGAAATGCAGGTCTTACTCATACAATAATGATTGACTCATGTGGATGGGGACAATATGGAACATGTATAAAGGATGCTGGAAAAGCTGTATTCAATTCAGATACACTTCAAAATACAATCTTTTCTGTACATATGTATGGATACGCAGGTAAAGACGCAACAACAATAAAGTCAATGATTAATGGTGCACTCGATCAGGGATTGGCTATATGTGTTGGTGAGTTTGGCTGGAACCACTCCGATGGAGATGTTGACGAAGCAACAATTATGAGCTATTGTAAAGAAAAGAATGTAGGATGGATGGCATGGTCATGGAAAGGTAATGGCGGCGGAGTAGAATATCTTGATATGTGTAATGACTGGGCAGGTACCAGCTTAAGTACTTGGGGTACTACAATTATTAATGGTACTAACGGACTTAAAGAGACTTCAAAGATATGTTCAATATTTGATAACTCAGTAATAGTGACTCCAACTCCAACATCGGGAGGAAATTATATACTTGGTGATGTTGATGGAAGTGGTAGCTTTAATTCCATTGACTTTGGATATGTAAGACAATACTTATTGGGTATGATTAATAACTTCCCGGGAACAAATGGCGAGCTTGCAGCTGATGTTAACAAAGATGGAAGTGTTAATTCATTAGATTTTGCTGCTATGAGACAGGTTTTAACGGGTATGAAATCAGGTTTCTAATAAGATAAAAATAATTTAAAGAATGCGTTTCCTTACGGGGGCGCATTTTTTGACATTAAGGGAATTATGATTGTTTTATTTCTCGACAGGTAAGTTGTAAAATAAAGTGACGGAAGAAGCAAAAAATTGAGACTCATGGTAAAATCCATTGTATAATGTTTAGCAACCACGAAAAACAAACAAAGGAGAAAACCATGAGCCAGATTAATAATACCGCAAAAACAAAAAAATATAAACACCTAAAAGCAAGAGAAAGATATAGTATTGAAATATTGTTAAAAGAGGGATTAAAACCTTATGAAATAGCACAGCGCATGCAAAGAGGTATCAGAACAATAGAAAGAGAAATATCGAGGGGAAAGATAAAGCTTGTGAACTCTGATTTGACTTACAGAGAAGAATATTGTGCAGATGTAGGGCAACGAATATATTATGAGAATGCAAGGAACAAAGGACCTGGATTAAAGATAGGTAAAGACCACAAATTAGTCAAACACATAGAAAAAAAGATTGTAAAAGAAAAGTATTCCCCAGATGCAGTGATAGGAGAGATAGAAGCGAAAGGCTTAGAGTTTGAGACCCAAATATGTACAAAGACAGTATATAACTATATAGATCGAGGAGATGTGTTCTTAAACCTTACAAATATAGATCTTCCAGTGAAAAAAGCTGGCAAAAAGAGAGACTATAAGAAAATAAAGATACCGCATA